>JAJYCM010000003.1 GCA_021778375.1 Bacteroidota bacterium | reverse complement strand
GAAAATCGAACAAGAAAATCTTGAGCTTGGCAAGCAAATATTGACTGAAGAAGAAAATAAAATTGATTCGGAATATAAAATGGTTCAATTGAAAATTTCGGAAATCGAAAACAAGCAGCGAAGCTTAAGAAAAGAGAGAGACATTGTTTCCGAAGCTGTCCATTCATCCGAAATGAAGCTTAATGAACTTGCGATGAAAATAAATTCACTTCAAGAAAACGTTCAAGAAAATTATTCACTCTCTCTTGAGCTAAAGGAATTTGAAGACAACGAAACATTTAACTTTAAACAGAGAACAGAAGAGGTTCATTCATTAAAGCAGCAGATTAAAAATCTTGGCCCTATAAATCTTCTTGCTTACTCTGAATATGAAGAGGAAAGAGGAAGATTTGAATTTTTGAATAAGCAGCGTAATGATTTGATAGAATCCGAAAAAGATATTGTTAAGACTATCGAAGAAATTAACATCAACGCTCAGACTCTTTTTATGGATACTTTTGAAAAGATAAGAACGAACTTCATAAATATTTTTAGAGGATTATTTAATCCCGGCGATGAAGCAGATCTGCGCCTTGAAGAAAACGCCGATCCGCTTGAAGGAAAAATCGAAATTATAGCAAAACCGAAAGGAAAACGACCAACATCAATCGAACTTCTTTCGGGAGGTGAAAAAACTTTAACTGCAATTGCACTTTTATTTGCAATTTATTTAGTAAAACCGAGTCCATTCTGTATACTTGACGAAATTGATGCACCGCTCGACGACGCAAACATAGATCGATTTACAAAAATAATTCATGACTTCAGCAAGGATACTCAGTTTATTGTAGTAACACACAACAAGCGCACCATGGAAGCTGCCAGCACTCTTTACGGCGTAACAATGCAAGAAGAAGGTATTTCAAAATTAGTAAGCGTTAGATTTAATGAGGATTTAAGTTTTGTCTCATAACAAACGAAAATTCGAATTATTATTAGCTGCAATTTTTACTTTTATTATAACGCAGGCTTCTTTCGCTCAGT
The DNA here is from genome assembly GCA_021778375.1 of Bacteroidota bacterium. Classification (GTDB taxonomy): domain Bacteria; phylum Bacteroidota; class Ignavibacteria; order Ignavibacteriales; family Ignavibacteriaceae; genus FEN-1297. The sequence goes on along the minus strand of JAJYCM010000003.1, from coordinate 29,552 downwards.
GGGTTAGCAACCCAGCTATAAATACTTCCTTAGCAATTGAAACAGTTGATCCGATTAATATTTCCGCTATAAGTGATAAAAATAATGGCGCATTTGTTTTTTGGCAGGATAATAAAGTTAGCTTTCAGAATGAGATTTTTTTTATGCACGTTGACGAGAGCGGCAGAATAAGCTTTAGGGCTGATGGTAAAAAAATAACAAGTCTTTTAGGGCAAGCCGAAAACCCCGTCTGTACGGCAAGTCTTCCTAATAGCGCTGTTGTAATCTGGAAAGACTTTGCAAGATCAAAAAATGGAGACTTATTTGCACAGCGTGTTTCGCATAACGGAACTTTATTATGGACCGACAACGGTATAGATATTTCCGGCTCGAAAGATGAAATAAGTGATTATTCTGCTAACTCAGATAATGATGGAAACATTTTTATTTCTTATGTGGCTAAAGAACCGGAAATTACCGGTGATTACAGAATTATTGTTAAGAAATTTTCACCGGGCGGAAAGGAAATTTTTAGTCATGGTGGAATTAACATAAATAAATCCAGAATTAAAAAAAATATGACCTCCGTAATTGCCGATGAAGAAGGGGGAGTATTTGTGTTTTGGCTTGAAGTTATAAACGAAAGAATTATTCTTTTCGGTCAGCACGTTAGCCGGGAAGGAAAAGAAGCATGGGGCAATAAGCCGATTGAAATTTCCAGTAGAGTTCACAATGTTCTAAATTATTTTATTACGAAACTTGGCACATCAATATATGTCGCCTGGCAGACGCAAAGAATTGACAGAGTAATTTATCATCAACTTATCAGCGACAAAGGAATTCCTCTTTGGATTCCTGGTGGAAAGCTTATAACAAATCTTAAAGGAAATCAGGTTAATCCTGTTGCGGTTGAAGTAGGCTCCGGGATTGTTTTAAGCTGGACAAATGAAACTAAGAAAGCCAAAGAAATCTATTTGCAAATGTTTGACAAACGCGGAAGACCAATGTGGAATAAATCAGGAGTTCCTGTTTCAAGTTTCAGAAGTATGCAATTTGGTCAGCGTCTTATTAGCGACGGTAAGGGCGGCGTAATAGTGGCATGGATTGACAGTAGAAACGATTCTACTTACGCAGATATTTATTCACAACGATTTGATAACAGCGGAAAGATGCTATGGAATCCGCTTGGCATTGCGGTAGCCGCAAATTTTAATACTCCTAAAAGTTATTTAAACCTTGTTCCAAACGGTCTGGGGGGAGCAATTGCGGTTTTTAAAAACCGCCGCAACAGCATAAATAAAATTTACGGTCAAAAGGTCTTCAACAATGGAACGTATATTTCACAAATATCCAATTTGGAAGCTATCGTACAAAACGATTCAATCAAAATTGCTTGGAATGCTGCAAACGAAAGAGGAAAGTCATTATACAATATTGAGAGAGCCATTGAGGCAGATACCGGAACAATGACATGGAAAAATGTTGGAGCAATTCGTTCAAACGGATCAGCAAACAACAAAACATTCCAATACTTTGATGTTCCCGACACAACCGGAACTCTTTATTATAGAATTGAGCAAATAGACGCTGCAAACAATATTCAGACATCTGATATTGCAAGAGTAAATTATTTCGGAGAGTCATCAGATATTATTGTTATGCAAAATTCTCCCAATCCTTTTTCCGATTCAACTGAAATAAGTTTTTATTTACCAAAAACCTCACGGGTATCAATCGAATTTTATGACGGACACGTTGCGTTGATAAGCCAAATTGACGATAAAACTTTCCCGGCTGGAGAAAATCATGTTTTTTTTTCAGCACAAGGATTGAAACCGGGGATTTATTTTTACCGATTTATGGCTGATGATTTTGTCGATGTAAAAAAAATGGTACTAACTAATTGATAATGATGGAAAAGGTTTTTAAAATATTTGTAGACTTTGACGGCACAATTTCAAAAGAAGATGTTGGCGAAGCAATCTTCCGGGAGTTTGGCAATAAAGAAAAAGTTGACTCAATAATTACAAGCCTCCTGAAAGACGAAATATCTGCTAAAGATTGCTGGTTGATGTTATGCGATTCGGTAGGAAGAATTGACATTAATAGACTAAAAAATTTTATTGATAAGTTGGAAATTGATTCTACTTTTAAAAACCTTGATAAATATTGTGCTGAAAATAAGATCGAGCTTATTATACTAAGCGATGGTTTTGATCTTTATATCAAGAGAATTTTTGAAAGAGAAAATCTTAATCATGTAAGTGTTTACTCCAATAAATTAGAAATAGACGAAAATAACCGTTTGACACCAGAATTTCCTTATTTCGATGCAAGCTGCACAACATCAGCAAACTGCAAACGAAATCATATTATCAGTCATAGCAGCGATGAAGATTTTACAATATTCATTGGTGACGGAAATTCTGATAAATATACCTCTCAATTTTGCGATTTCATTTTTGCTAAAGATGACTTGCTAAAATTCTGCGAGTTGGAAAGAATCACCTATTTCCCTTACAAAAATTTTGATGATGTGATATTGAAAATAGACCAGCTAAGATCAAAAAAGAGATTGAAGAAACGGCATCAAGCCGAGCTTAAGCGAAAAGAAATTTATATGACTGAATAGAATGTGTCCGTCCCGGCTTGTTTTAAAACCTGCCGGCATTAATTAATCACAAAAAATAATTTAACAGAAAAAAATATATTATGTCAAACATCGCATCGAAATTCTTCAAATATCGAAGTTATACTCCGATACCATTTTTATTGTTAATGTTTTTTTATGAAGACGCAAACGTGTGGAGCTTAATTCTTGGTTTTATAATTGCGGTAACCGGCGAATTAATAAGATTATGGGGAGTAAGCTGGGCGGGAAGCGAAACTCGAACAACGGGCAGCGTTGGCGGAACATTTTTAGTCGTAAGCGGTCCGTTTGGGCGGGTTAGAAATCCTCTTTATGTTGGAAATATTTTAATGTACTTTGGCCTTGGAGTTATGTCTTTCTCTATTTTTCCTTATCTGCAGATTGTTGCCCTGCTTTTCTTTTTTATTCAATACCATTTTATTATAAAAGAAGAAGAAGGATATTTGAGTAAAACTTACGGAAAGGACTATCAGGATTATCTTAACAATGTACCAAGGTTCATTCCCCGGTTAACGCGTTACAAAGCAAGTAATGTTGAACAGCCTCCATTTGATTTAAAGGCGGGATTGAAATCGGAAAAAAGGACTTTACAAGCCTTTACTCTTGTCTCCTTGACAATTTTCTTGCTTTGGTTTTTTAGAAGAATGTAAAATCAATTTGAAAAATCTTAATAAAAATATTTTAATTATTGCCGGAGAAGCCTCCGGTGATTTGCACGGTGCTTCTTTGGTAAAAGAGCTGAAGAAGATTGATAACGCAATAAATATTTTCGGAATCGGCGGCGATAAAATGGAAGCCGCCGGAATGAAATTAATTTATCACATAAACAAAATGGCTTTCCTTGGATTTGTTGAAGTGCTGAAGCATCTTCCCTTTATAAGAAAAGCACAAAAAGATTTGATAGAGCTTGTCAAAGAAAAGAATATTCGAAATGCTGTGTTGATTGATTACCCCGGCTTCAATTTAAGTATTGCAAAGAAATTGAAAAAGCTAAACTTAAAAATCGTCTATTATATTTCACCCCAAATATGGGCTTGGGGCGCTGGCAGGATTAAGAAGATTCGAAATCTTGTCAACAAAATGTTGGTTGTATTTCCGTTTGAAGAAAATTTTTATAGAAAAAGCGGCGTTGATGTTGAGTTTGTAGGGCATCCTTTATTAGAAAGAATAGAAGACTATACTTTTTTAACAAAAAATGAGCTCTTCCTAAAATTTGGTCTTGAACAGGGAAAAGAGATTTTGCTTATTCTTCCCGGTAGTCGTTTGCATGAAATAGAAAAAATATTTCCGGAGAGTATTAAGGCTGCAAAGAAAGTTTCTGAAGAATTTAATATGCAAATTGTTGTTGCTTGCGCGCCTAATATTGACGATAAAATTTTTAATAGGGTTACCAACATCAATAACTTTAAGGTAGTAACGGGTTATACATACGATTTTCTAAAGAACGCTAAAATCGGAATAGTGAAATCCGGGACTTCAACTTTAGAGGCTGCTCTGTTCGAGCTTCCGATTGTGATCGTGTACAAAACAAGTTTCTTAACATACCTAATCGGGAAAAAATTGATTAAGGTTGGTAATATCGGCATGGTAAATATTGTCGCCGGAGAAAAAGTAGCGCCGGAACTTATTCAAGATAATGTTTCTCAAGAAAAAGTCTACACTGAATTAAAGAAGATTTTATCCGATAAAGACTTATTACTCTCAATAAAGAAAAAGATGTCGGAAATTAAGACAAAGCTGGGAACAATGGGAGCTTCTGAAAGAGCAGCGAAAATTATTTACAGAATGCTAAATGAAGCTTAAAACGGCTCGACAGAATTTTTTAAGATTTACAGGATATTATCTTCTTCATTTTGCTTTGAATGTTCTTTGTAAAAGTTTGAAATTCAATTACACTAATAAACAAGTAATTGAAGATATGGAAATGAAAAAGAAAAATTTTGTTATCGCATTTTGGCACGGCAGTATGTTACTCCCGTGGTTTTTATTCCGCAATAAGAATTTTGCTGCGCTAACGAGTCAAAGCAAGGACGGAGATTTGTTAGCAAAAATTTTGAGACAATGGAATTTTAATGTTGTAAGAGGTTCTAGCAGCCAAGGCGGCGATGTGGCACTGGGAATTTTAATAGACTTCGCAAAAAACAATAGGTCTATAGCTTTAACCCCTGACGGACCGAGAGGCCCTTTTCATCAATTTAAAGCTGGTGCTGTTATTACCGCAAAGAAAAGCAGTTTACCTCTCGTACTCGTAGCTGTTGGAATAAAACGCAAAAGAATTCTAAAAAGTTGGGATAGGTTTGAAATCCCTAAGCTTTTTTCCAGGGTAAATATTTTGTTTTCTGATCCGATTTATGTTGATGCTAATTTAAGTCACGATGAAACTTCGAAAGAAATTGAAAAATGTGAGCTGTTGTTAAATGAACTACATGATAAGGCAAATAAGTTTAGATGAAAACATTGATTGATTAATTGAACAAATGAAATTACTAAAGATAATATTGCTTCCGTTTCTTCCTGTTTATACGTTGATAGTTATATTAAGAAATATTTTCTTCGACACAAATATTTTTAAGAGCAGAAAAGTAGAGGCAAAAATTATATCTGTCGGAAACTTGACTGTTGGCGGCTCCGGCAAAACTCCGATGGTAATTTATCTTTTAAATCTACTTAAAAATGAAAGTATGCTAGTCGGAGTATTAAGCAGAGGCTACGGAAGAGCGTCTCGCGGATATATATTGGTTTCTAACGAAGGAAAAATTCTAACTACGGTCGATCAGTGCGGGGATGAAATTTTTCATACTGCTAAAGAAACAAAAGCGCCAGCAGCTGTGTCTGAAAATCGAGTTAATGGCGCAATAAGATTAATTAAAGAAACCGGTATAAATACTATAGTTCTTGATGACGCATTTCAACATCGCTGGATTTATCGCGATGTAAACATTCTTTTGTTTGAACAGCGGTTCTTAACTGATACCGGATTATTTAATCAAAGCTTACTTCCTGCAGGATTGATGAGAGAGCCGTTCAGCTCGATTAAAAGAGCGGATGCTATTATCATAAATAGAAAATTTTCTGAAATTTCCGATGTGCCTGTAAATTTGAAAATATATTTCAACGATATAAAAAGCTTTACGGCATTTTATGAAGCAATCGGATTCGTTGATATAAAAAAACAGACCTTCTATAAAATAGGAGATTTTGAAGGACAGAAAAGCTTGGTGGTCTCCGGAATTGCGAATCCATTTTCGTTTATCAACGCACTGAAACAAACGAAAGTAGATACACAAAACCAGATCATGTTTAGAGATCATAAAAATTATACCTTAAAAGAAGTTCATAGAATTAGAAAAGAATTTTATGACACAAATTCTCACTCGGTTGTAACAACAGAAAAAGATGCGGTTAAACTCTATAAGTTTTCTAAGGAACTAGACGATATTGATATTTTCTATTTGAAGATTCAAATTAAAATGGATGATGAAAAATCGTTCAAAGAATTTTTGTTTAATAAATTATCAACTTAATAGAGGGTTAAAAAAATTAATAATTCATGCGATTCAAAAATAAAATAACAATATTTCTATAATATTCAATTCAATTAATTTAAAGGAAAAATATAAATGGTTAAACAACAAAAATATGTTTACTTCTTCGGTAATAAAAAAGCCGAGGGTAAAGCAGATATGAAAAATCTTCTTGGTGGTAAAGGCGCTAACCTTGCGGAAATGGTAAACATCAGCTTACCGGTTCCTGCTGGATTCACAATTACAACCGAAGTATGCACCTATTATTATGATAATAAAAATAAATATCCTAAGGAACTAAAAGACCAAGTCATTTCCGCATTAAAAAAAGTTGAGACTGCAATGGGCGCAAAATTTGGCGACTCATCTAATCCACTTTTAGTCTCTGTTAGAAGCGGCGCAAGAGCTTCAATGCCCGGAATGATGGATACAATCCTTAACCTTGGATTAAATGATATAACAGTTCAAGGAGTAATTAAGAAAACTAACAACCCTCGCTTTGCATACGATTCTTACAGAAGATTCGTTCAAATGTACGGCGACGTAGTGCTTGGTCTTAAGCCGGTTGACAAGCATGATGAGGATCCGTTTGAAGTAATTCTTGAAAAGAAAAAACATGCTAATGGAGTTAAACTTGATACAGAATTAACAGCAGACCATCTGAAAGAATTGGTTGAAGAATTCAAAACGGCTATCAAAGAAAAAACCGGTTATGATTTTCCTAATGATCCTATGGAACAACTTTGGGGCGCGGTAGGTGCAGTATTCGGTTCGTGGATGAACGATAGAGCAATTGTTTATAGAAAATTAAACGGTATACCTGCGAGTTGGGGAACCGCGGTTAATGTTCAATCAATGGTATTTGGAAATATGGGAGAGGATTCGGGAACAGGAGTTGCATTTACCCGTGATCCTGCTGCAGGCGATAATATTTTCTATGGTGAATATCTGTTTAACGCCCAGGGTGAAGATGTCGTTGCTGGTATAAGAACTCCTCTTCCGATTGCAAAATTAAATGAAGACGACCCTGTTATTTATAAACAACTTGACGGCATTAGAAAAACTCTTGAAAAACATTATAAAGACATGATGGATATTGAATTTACAATTCAACAGGGAAAGTTGTGGATGCTTCAGTGCCGGGTAGGGAAGAGAACTGGATTTGCAGCAGTTAAAATGGCTGTTGATATGGTCAAAGAAAAATTAATTGAAAAGGAAGAAGCTATTAATCGTATTGAACCGAATCAGTTAAATCAATTGCTTCGCCCAATCTTTGATCTAGAACAAAAACGTAAATCAATTGATGCTGGTAATTTTCTTGCAAAAGGATTGAACGCCGGGCCTGGCGCTGCTTCAGGAAAAATTGCTTTGAGCGCTCAAGATGCTGAAGAGATGGCGGCTAAGGGAGACAAAGTTATTCTCGTAAGAATTGAAACCTCTCCCGAGGACATTAAAGGAATGAACGCCTCAGAAGGTATTTTAACAGCACGCGGAGGTATGACTTCCCACGCTGCTTTAGTAGCGCGTCAAATGGGAAAGGTTTGCGTTGCTGGGTGCGGAACATTAAAGATTAATTATAAAGAAAGATCAGTTGGGGTAGAAGGAAAAGACCTTCTTCTTCACGAAGGAGACTATATCTCTATAGACGGAACAACCGGCGAAGTAATTTCGGGAAAGATCGAAACAAAGCCTTCAGAAGTCATTCAGGTTTTAATTAATAAAACACTTGATCCGAAAGATTCACCCGTTTATCAAACTTATGCAAGCTTGATGAGTTGGGCAGATAAATTAAGGAAGCTTAACATTAGAACGAATGCAGACCAGCCGGATCAAGCCGCTAATGCTGTTGCCTTCGGGGCTGAAGGAATCGGGCTTTGCCGCACCGAACACATGTTCTTTGGAGGAGACAGAATAATGGCTGTTAGAAAAATGATCGTCTCGGATACCGTTGAAGATAGAAAGGCAGCGCTTGCAGAACTTCTTCCACTTCAAAGAGAAGACTTCCACGGAATTTTTGAAGTTATGAAGGGTTTGCCGACAACTATTAGAACACTTGATCCCCCGCTTCATGAATTTTTACCTCATGAAGAGAAAGAGCAAATTGAGCTTGCAAATGCATTAAATATCCCGCTAGAAAAATTGAAACAGAAAATCGACAATTTACATGAATTCAATCCCATGCTAGGTTTTAGAGGCTGCCGCCTTGGCATTTTTTACCCGGAAATAACGGAAATGCAAGCCCGCGCCATTATGGAAGCCGCTTGCGATGTAGCCGCGAAGGGAATAAAGGTTAAGCCGGAAATCATGATCCCTCTCGTTAGTGATCTTAATGAATTTAAACTTCAGGAATCAATTGTAAGAAGAGTAGCTGAAGAAGTTATGAAAGAAAAAGGAAAGAAGATTAGCTACATGGTTGGAACAATGATTGAGCTTCCGAGAGCTGCTATTACCGCTGATAAAATTGCACAGCGTGCTGAATTTTTCAGTTTTGGAACAAATGATCTTACCCAAACAACCTTTGGTCTTTCAAGGGACGATGCCGGTAAATTTCTTCCTCTTTATGTTCAAGATGAAATTTTACCAAACGATCCTTTTGAAGTTCTTGACCAAGAAGGAGTAGGACAACTTGTAAAAATGGGGACTGAAAGAGGTCGTTCAACTCGCCCCGACCTTAAAGTTGGTATTTGTGGTGAGCATGGTGGTGAACCTGCTTCGGTTGAATTTTGTCACAGAACAGGTTTGAACTACGTAAGTTGTTCACCGTTCAGAGTACCGATTGCAAGATTAGCCGCTGCCCGTGCAGTTGTAAAAGAGATGCCCCAAAAGACAACTAAAGCAAAGGCAAAGACAGCTAAGAGAACTACTTCTTCAAAGAAGAAATAATTTATAACTAAATTCATGCGAAGGGAGTTTATTAAACTCCCTTCTTGAATTAACTTTTAACTAAACAAAGGTAATGAAGAATGAAATTATCAGACTTCAAATATAATCTGCCAAAGACTCAGATTGCTAAATATCCGGTATCACCGAGAGACAAGTCAAAGTTGATGGTACTTAATAAAAAAACAGAGGAAATTGAAAACAAAACTTTCAGTGATGTTGTAGATTATATGGAAAAAGGCGATATCTTAGTCGTCAACGAAACACGTGTGTTTCAGGCAAGACTGTATGGCAAGAAAGAAAAGACAAATGCAAAAATTGAAGTGTTTTTGCTACGAGAGCTTAACGCCGAGGAATGTATCTGGGATGTAATTGTTGACCCAGCAAGAAAAGTCAGAATTGGAAATAAGATATATTTTAACGACAAACTTTGGTGCGAAGTAATTGATAACACAACTTCAAGAGGTAGAACGGTCAGGTTCAATCAGCCTGGAAATGTTTTTAAAGCAGTAGAAAAGATCGGTTTTACACCACTGCCGCCTTACATAAAAAGAGAACCGGAAGCTTCTGATAAAGAAAATTATCAAACAGTTTATGCACGCGTAGACGGTGCTGTTGCAGCCCCGACTGCCGGTTTACATTTTACTCCAAAGCTTTTGGCAAAAATTGAAAAGAAGGGAATTTTAATCGTCCCGGTGATTCTTCATATTGGTTTGGGAACATTTAGACCGGTTGAGGTAGAAGATCTTACAAAGCATAAAATGGACTCGGAATATTTTGAAATTTCACCAAAATCAGCTGATCTTATTAATAAATCAATTGCGGCAAAGCATCATGTTTTTGTTGTAGGCACAAGCGCTTGCCGTGCACTTGAAACAAGCACAACCGCTGAGGGATTTGTGAAGCCAAACAGAGGCTGGACTGACAAGTTCATTTATCCTCCTTTTGATTTCAAAGTTACGGATAAACTTATTACAAACTTTCACGTACCGGAATCTACATTATTGATGCTTGTTTGCGCTTTAGGAGGTACTGAGTTTGTAATGAAAGGGTATAAAAAGGCACTTAAAGAAAATTATAGGTTTTTAAGCTACGGCGATGCAATGCTTGTTTTATGAAAACTTATGCAATTATTCCTGCTGCAGGTAAAGGTATTAGGAGTGGATTTTCCGCTCCTAAACAATATCTTAAGATTGTGGGAAAAGAAATAATTGTTTACACACTTGAAATTTTTCAAAAAAATAATTTGGTTGATGAAATAATCCTTTCCGCTGACCCTTTCTATTTTAAGCTACTCCAAAAGATTAAAGAAAAATACAAATTAACAAAAATTACGTCTATTGTTGAAGGCGGTAAAGAGCGTCAGGATTCGGTTTACAACGCACTAAAAGTTTTAAGAGCAAAAGCTAATGACCTTGTTGTTGTCCATGATGCTGCCCGCCCCCTACTTCCGGTTAATGTACTTACAGGAGCAATTCTTTATGCAAAGAAAAAAGGCAACGCTCTGGTTTGCTTAAAAGCGCAGGATACCTTAGTAAAAGGAAAATATAATGTTGAATCTTATATTAGCCGTGACGAAATATTCTTGGTACAAACACCACAGATTTTTTTATACAAAGATTTAATTTCAGCCATGAATAAAGCCTATAAGGACAACTTCTATGGCACTGACGAGTCAGTGCTTATTCAAAGACTTGGAAAGAAAGTTCATTTATTCGAAGGCTCAATAATGAACTTCAAGGTTACTAGGAAAAACGATATTGATCTCTTTAAGAACCTAATAAGAAAATAAACTCGTTTTTTTCGATTCGGATAGTTATAAAAATGTATATGCCTCTAACAAATAGAATCAAAAATTTATGACTAAAGAAAAAATTAAAAAATTTATCCCTCATTTTCTGCTTTATAATTTTGAAAGAATTAGGATAAAGCAACGGAATTCAACATCTAGACAAGAAAAAATTTATCAGAAATGGCTGCAGGACGGTACGCCTCTCCCTCCTCCACATATTGCTAAACAAAAAGTAATAGAGGAATTTGGGAAAAAGTATAACCTAAAAACGCTAATTGAAACAGGAACATTTCTTGGCGACATGGTATATTCCCAAAGAAACAACTTCGCCAAATTAGTTTCCATTGAGTTGGACGAAGTATTTTATAAGGACGCTAAACAAAAATTAAAGCGTGTTACTAATATCGAAATTCTAAAAGGAGACAGCGGTATTGTTTTAAAAGAAATTACTCCAGCATTAAATGAGCCCTGCTTATTTTGGCTTGATGGCCACTACTCCGCTGGCTTTACCGCTAGGGGAGATTTGGAAACTCCCATTATTTCTGAATTAAACACAATATTCTCTTTGAAAGAAAATCATATTGTCTTAATCGACGATGCTCGATGTTTTACAGGTGAAAATGATTATCCCACAATAGAATTTATACAGAATTTTATTACAAATAAAAGAGCTGATTATAGAATGGAAATTAAGGATGATGTAATCAGACTCCATCCCTATTAATAGTAAGTTTTCAACTTATTATGAATTAAATATATACCACAATTTGTCAATAATGTATAGTCTATCTATCAGCATTGAATCTTTAATACATTATAATTAGTTTAGTCGGACTCAAAATTTGGGTTTTTATATGTTTTTATTAGCTACAATTGTAATATTATCTTATTTGATTGGTTCAATACCTACAAGTATAATTGTAACCAAATTGATCAAGGGTGTAGACATTCGGAATTACGGCAGTGGAAACGCCGGAGGTACGAATGTAATGCGTGTACTTGGGTGGAAACTTGGTATGCTGGTTATTATCCTTGATGCCTTTAAAGGTGTTTTAGCAGTTGTTGTTGTTGCAAGATTACATTATGGACAAATGCCTTTCAGAAACTTAACCCCATTTGATGATTTTACCTTAGTCCAAATTATTGCGGGCATTGCTGCGGTAATTGGGCATATATGGACTGTCTTTGCGGGCTTTAGAGGTGGTAAAGGAATCGCTACCGCCCTGGGAATCCTTCTTATAATTTCCACCGTTGATATGCTCGTTGCTATCGGCGTGTTTATTCTTGTTGTTTCAATTTCAAAATACGTTTCACTCGGATCAATTCTGGGTGCTATTTCAATCCCGCTTACTTTAATAATTAGAGAAAATATTTTTAACGTCAATATCCCAAGTTACAATACAGTCTTGCCATTTGTTATCGGAATCTGTTTCCTCGTTATATACACGCACAGAAAAAATGTTGTGCGACTTTTGAATGGAAACGAACACAAAATTAATTTTCCCCAAAAGAAAAATTCCGCAGTTAAATAATGAAAATTTCTGTTTTAGGCGCAGGGGGCTGGGGCACAACCCTTGCTGTTCTGCTACATTTTAATGGCCATAACGTTACCCTATGGGAATATAAAAGAAGTTATGCCAAGCTTCTTAATAAAAAAAGAGAGAATCCCGATTACCTTCCCGGAATAATAATACCCGACGAAATAGTTATTTCTCACGACATTGAGGAATCTACATCCAACCAAAATATGATTGTGTTGGCTGTTCCATCTCAATTTTTAAGAGGTGTTATCAAAAATGTACGTCCGTCAGACATAAAGGATACGATTCTCATAAGTGTTGCCAAAGGTATTGAAATAAATACTTTAATGACAATGTCTCAAATGCTTAAAGATGAAATGCCCTCCATTGATGAAAATCAAATTGGTGTTCTATCGGGCCCAAGCCATGCAGAAGAAGTAAGTAAGCGAATCCCTACAGCGGTTGTTGCTTCATCAAAAAGCCATGAAATTTCCAGATCAATTCAAGCGGCTTTTATGACTTCATATTTTAGAGTTTATTCTTCTACTGATATTCTTGGGGTTGAGCTTGGGGGTGCATTAAAAAACGTAATCGCAATCGGCGCGGGAATTATAGACGGAGCCAATTTCGGGGATAATACAAAAGCAGCCATAATGACGAGAGGAGTTGCTGAAATTGCGCGTCTCGGTGTTTCAATGGGCGCTTATCCGGAAACATTCTCAGGCTTATCAGGTATGGGAGATTTAATTGTCACCTGTATGAGCCGGCATAGCCGCAACAGGTACGTCGGCGAACAAATTGGTGCCGGGAAAAAATTAAAAGAAGTTCTTAAGTCGATGAATATGGTAGCCGAAGGAGTGGAAACAAGCCGCTCTGCTTCTCAGCTTGCAGAAAAAAATAATGTAACAACTCCCATCACGAACGAAGTTTATAAAATCCTTTTCGAAGATAAAGACCCCGTAAAGGCTACAACGGATTTGATGACGCGGGATATGAAAACGGAATAACCTTTCCTAATGTAACCTCTATAAATTGAATTTTTCAATTCCGCCATTTGATAAAACATCCTAAATAACTTTCTAAAAATCAAAATTTCCAACCAATAGAAATATATTTCCAAATTGGGAGTAAAATCTCATAATGTCTTTGCCAAACTAAAAATGTAATGCAGCCGAAGATTTATTTTTCCCTAACAAGTTTCATAACGCCAGGACTGCCTATTTTATAAAGGTAAAGATCTCCGCGTATTATTTGATACTTCATCTTAATTATAAGAGACCTTTTTGAAAATACCGAAAAAATATTTTTCTTAACAATAAAAAAACCGTCATATTTATTTAAAGTTTTTTTAATATAAAGATTTCCGTTTTTATAATAAGTTAAAACAGCTTTATCCCCCTGAAAATTATTTGAGATCCAACTTCCGACAATTCCACCTGAAGAATATAAACTATTTTTTTCTCTAACAAATTTTGTAATAGTTTGAGCCGTATCTTTTCCTGTAGCAAGTATAAGAGTATCTGCATTAATTAATACAATGCTTGTATCATATACCCATTTACTCAGGAAAGGGATATAATAGCTGGAAGAAAGTTTTGTCCCATCCAATTTATATTTACCATTCCACCGGGATTCCAAATCATAAAAGAATTTATAACCGAGTTTAAATTCTATCGTCAGATGAGATGCGTCAAGCCCTAGGTTTGGCGTTTCCCATTTGCCGAGCAATGGTCCCTTATACTCTTTGATTTTTTTCTGTCCAAAAGAATTTCCCGAAGAAATTATAAACAAAACTAAAACCGCAGTAAATAAATTTTTAATCATGTTATTTTATAAATATTTGGAGATTAAATGATAGAAACTTTTTAATTGACATTTTGAAAATACAAAAAGCTGTCCCATCATAAAAGGTTGCCTATAGTCTCTTAAATAATACAATATTTTTGACTGAAGAAAGTTCAGTATAAATATTTGCAAGCAATAATAGTCGCTACTTGTGGGAACGAATATCTCTTAAATATTTCTTAAAAGTCAAAACCTGAATCAACATTACGATTGTAAAAACACCGACTAAAATTAGAATAACCGGCAATTCCATTGTTAAATCCTTATTAAAAACAAAATTAGAAAATTTGAAAACCAAACAAATCCATTATTTACCTATGAATAATATGAACTTACTCATTAGCTGAATGTGATTTAATTCTCACACCTCAAATACCCTTTGATATTTGATTCAAGTAATTCGCTTTTCATCAAATATTAAGTAGCCATTGACTATTAATTTAAGTACGCTTAAATTATAATAAAAAATATACTTAAATATGAAGAATATATCAAAAGAAGACTATTTACGAATAATCTTCAAACACAAAAATGATAAAGACGAAATCAAACCTAACTTGATTGCCGAAAAGCTTTCTATTTCAAACGCTGCCGTGACCGATATGATAAAAAAATTATCAAGGGAAGGATATATAGAGTATGAGCGTTACAAAGGAATTCGCTTAACTGCTGCTGGAGAAGTCTATGCACGGAATATGGTTCGTCGCCATAGAATTTGGGAAATGTTTCTGAATCAGGTTGTGGGTATTCCTTGGGATAAGGTTCATGAAGAGGCAAACCATTTGGAACATTCTTCATCTGATGAACTCATAAACAAGCTTGAGGAAATGATAGGCTTTCCGGAATATGATCCGCACGGCGATCCGATTCCATCCAAAGAAGGAAAAATGCCAAGTACTAAAAATCACATCCCATTATCATTGCTGAACGCGGGAGAATCTGCAATTGTAGTAAGGGTAAGTGATTTTGACGAAAAATTTCTAATATACATTTCCGGTCTTGGAATCAAATTAAATGAGACTATAAAACTAAAAGAAAAAAGGAGCTTTGATAAATCAATGTTGATAATAATTAAAGGTAAATCATGGAACATCAGCGAAAAGCTGGCAGATAATATTTTTGTTGAAAAGAAGAAATAAAATTTCTTAGATGAAGAATTTATTAAATTCATCAATGTTGCAAACAGACGGAAGAACCAGAAGCTCTGCAGAGGAAGCGCTATCGGGAAAATCAACGAAAGGAATTTTTAAAAGATTAATTCCCTTCCTTGGACCGGCCTTTATTGCAAGCATTGCTTACGTTGACCCGGGTAATTTTGCAACTAACATTCAAGGTGGCTCCGCCTTTGGCTATACTTTACTTTGGGTAATATTGGTCAGTAATCTTATGGCAATGATTTTGCAAACACTTTCAGCAAAACTTGGAATTGCAACAGGCAAAAATCTTGCAGAGCATTGTCGAAATAATTTTAGCAAGCCAACTATTTACGGAATGTGGGTATTGATGGAAATTGTTGCGATGGCTACAGACCTTGCAGAATTTTTGGGCGCAGCAATCGGATTTAATTTATTATTCGGTTTTCCATTAATTATCGGTGGAATACTGACGGCAATTTGCACATTTTTAATTCTTGGTTTGGAACGGTATGGATTTCGCCCTCTCGAAATTGCAATTACAATTATGCTAACAGTAATTGCAAGCAGCTATCTTATTGAAACAATACTTGATAAACCTGAATTTAAATCTCTCTTATATCACTCGTTTGTTCCACAGTTTTCGGGAACCGAAAGTATAATTCTTGCAGCAGGTATTTTAGGCGCCACTGTTATGCCCCATGCAATTTTCCTTCATTCTGCATTAATGCAACAAAGAATCACTGTAAAGAATCCCCAAAAACTTCTCAAACTTTTCCATTATGAAATTCTTGACGTCACAATTGCGATGGGAATTGCGAGCTTGGTTAATATGGCAATGTTAATTATGGCAGCATCAACATTTTATCAACGCGGGTTTACTCATATTGCTACAATAGAAGAGGCTCACATAACTTTGCAACCATTGCTGGGAAAAGCTGCAAGTTGGATATTTGCAATTTCTCTTCTTGCTTCCGGATTATCCTCCTCTACAGTCGGAACAAGCGCAGGACAAGTAATGATGCAAGGATTTCTTCATAGACATATTCCGGTTTGGCTAAGACGTCTAATTACCATAATACCTTCTATCACTGTAATAGCTCTTAGCTTTGATCCTACAAGAACGCTCGTCATTAGCCAGGTTGTTTTAAGCTTTGGTCTTCCGTTCGCAATTATTCCTTTAATAATTTTTACAAGGAAAAAAAAATTAATGGGGATTCTTGTTAACAAAAAAATCACTACTTTTATTGTGTCTGTTATTGCCGTTTTAATTATATTTTTAAATATTTACTTAATCTACCAGGTATTATTTGTTGGATAAATTTCTACTAAAGCACTTATTAGTTCCGCTTGACGGTTCACCGTTAGCAGAATCTGTTTTACCAGCTGTGGCTTTTCTTGCAAGGAAGCTAAATACTTCCGTTACGTTAATCCATATTATTGAAAAAGATGCGCCCGAAAAAGTACACGGGCAGAGACATCTTAAATTATCAAAACAGGCAGAAGGATATTTAGAATCAATTGCAGGACTTGATATATTCAAAGGAACAAAAGTTGAAATTCATGTCCACGAAGAAAAAGTAAGCGATGTACCCAAAAGTATAGCCGATCATATAAAAGAATTGAATCAGGATATTGTTATTTTGTGTGCTCATGGTAATGTACGATTGCACGGAATGATATTTGGTTCAATAGCGCAACAAGTAATTTCAAGAGGTAAAACACCGGTTTTATTAATTAATCCATCAGCAAAAAATTTGAGCGGCGAATATCATTTCAAAAATTTTCTTATTCCATTGGATGGAAATCCAGATCATGAACATGCTTTTAGCTATGCTTCCGGATTAGCAAAATTATGTGAAGCAAAGATTCATCTCGTTATGGCAATCCCTAATTTTGGGACAATGTCTGGGGAAGTATCTCCTGCAAACCGCTTTCTTCCTGCCACAACTTCCAAAATGATGGATATGCTTGTAACCGATGCAGAAGAATACCTGGTGAACCTGAAAGAAAAGTTTAAGGAGCTCAATTTAATAATATCTACAAACGCTAAAAGAAATGACCCTGCAATAGCTGTTTTAGAAACAGCAGAAGAAAATAATTCGGATTTAATTATTCTTGCAACCCACGGTACAAAAGGAGCAGAAGCATTTTGGGAGGGGAGCATTACTCCTAAAATTAGCAAGATAAGCAAGATCCCTCTCTTACTTGTCCCAGTTTAGTTCGTCTAAAAATTACTTCGTTTTTTTATCAAATAAGCCGGGCTATTATAAATGCCGCCGCTGCCGCTAAACCCCCGATAAATATAGTTTGAAGTCCCCCCCGCCAAGGATTAATGCCCGTAAATTTTCCTTTAACGAATCCGAAGATAAACAATGCAGCTAAAGTAACCACTACAGAAACGTAAAGAGAAATCATTATATCTTTTAAAAAAATATAAGGCGCAAGAGGAATTAATCCACCAAATATATAGGAAAAAGCAATCGTGGAAGCGCTTTTAAGTGCGCGCTTAGGGTCGGGGGCTTCGAGACCAAGTTCAAATCTCATCATAAAATCAACCCACTTATCTTGATTTTTAGAAAGCGCTGCAGATATTGGCTTAATTTGTTCGTCACTTAAGCCGTAATCTTGAAATATTTCCTCCACCTCTTCAATTTCAATATGGGGTAATTTGATTGTCTCATCAATTTCTCTTTGACGCTCGGAGTTATAGTGTTGAAGGTCTGTTTTAGCTGCAAGATATCCGCCGAGTCCCATAGCAATAGAGCCCGCTGCTATCTCTGCAAATCCGGCAGTAACAACAATATTCGTAGCGGCTACTGCGCCCGTCAATCCTGCGGCTAATGCAAATGGTACAGTTAATCCGTCTGACATTCCTATTACAACGTCTCTGACTGTTTCCGAAGAGGTAAAATGTTTTTCTGTATGTGGAGTACTTGGCATAAAATTCCTTTCTTAACATTTAATAACGTAATTAAACTAATTAACTTCAGATTAAATAATAATTAATTGAATGTTTTATATCAAATTAAAGAAAAATATTATCTGTAGAATAAAAGCGAATAAATTTATATTTCATTTTTATTGAACGCTACTTTAGCGTTCTACAAATAATAGTTCTTTATTCCACTTGATTTAACATTTTGGTTATTTGACGTGTCCTTTATATAGATGTATAAATGTATTAGGTTTGCTACTGTTTTTTAATCGCCACAAATCAAATGAAAAAATTTAAAGTTTTATTATTCTATAAGTATGTTCTTTTTAATGAACCCGAAAGGTTTATGCAAGATCATCTTTCGTGGTGCAACAATAATGACATCAAAGGAAGAATATTCATTGCTACGGAAGGAATAAACGGAACTGTTTCAGGCAACATAGAAAATATTAATAAATACAAATTATTATTGCGAAGCTATCCTGAGTTCAATGATATTATTTTCAAAGAAGATGATGAAGATGAACACGCTTTTAGGGAAATTCATGTCAGGGTGAAAAAGGAAATTGTTCATTCGAATTTGGATATTATATCACTTCGGAACGGCGGTAAAAGATTGACCCCCGAAGGTCTTTTAAGATTTTATGAAGAAGGAAAAGAGTTTATTCTTGTCGATGCCAGGAATTGGTATGAGAGTAAAATTGGAAAATTCAAAAATGCCATTACGCCTCCTATGAAAAATTTCAGAGAGTGGGCGCAAGCTGCAGAGATGCTAACTGATTTCAAAGATAAAACCGTTGTTACTTACTGTACCGGTGGAATCAGATGTGAAAAGGCTTCTGCGTATTTAGTTGAAAAGGGATTCAAAGATGTTTACCAACTTAATGGCGGGATTGTTACTTATACAAAAATATTCCCCGACACTTATTGGGAAGGTGGGATTTTTGTTTTCGACGAACGGCGTGTAGTTAACCCTAACAGCGACACAAAATTAAAATATGTTTCCAATTGTTATTTCTGCTGTGAGCCTACTTCTTACTACATCAATTGCCATAATTTAATGTGCGATAAAATATTAGTGGCATGCCACAGATGCAAAAAAGAAAATGATTATTGCTGTTCAGAAGAATGCAGGAATTCTCCCTTTAAACGGGATAAATTCAACGGCTAAATAGTTATAGCTTTTCAGCGAAGAAAATCAAACGTTTTAGAATTTTACATCAAAGCCGACTATTTCTTCATTGTATGTGCAATTGTTATTTTTGTGATGACATTATTTATGTCAGTTATAATTCATTAATAATTTTAATATTTTTTTATAAATGATTAATAAAAAATTTCTCTTCATTTTAAGTTTCGTAATTACCACAAATATATTTGCTCAGCAGGGATTGGTAAAAGCTCATTACGAGAACGGAAAAGTAAAATCTGAAATCAATTATTCAAACAATGTTAAAGAGGGTTCGGCTAAATTTTACTATCCTAACGGTAATTTGAAAGAAGAATTAAATTATATTAATGGAGCCGTTGATGGAGTAGTTAAAGAATATTATGAAAATGGAAAACTTAAAGAACTTTACACCATTGAAAATGGAAGACGTGAAGGAGCAACTTCTTTTTATAGTGAAAATGGTAATTATTTGAAAGATGATAATTACTCTGCCGGTATTTTACAGCGTAATGAAGAAGATACGACCAACTTAATTGCTAGCGCTATCATTGATACGTTATATAATAATAGTCAACAGAAAGACTCGGCCCAAGTTTCTAGTGCTAAAAATGTATTTGATAATTCGGGTTATTTAACAAGCGCCGAAGTAATGCCCACACCTGTCGGCGGTATAAAATCAATACTAAATAAATTAGTATACCCTCAAGATGCAAGAAAAAAGAAAATTGAAGGTACCGTTTTAATCTTAGCAGATATAGATGAATATGGCGAAGTCAATTATGCAAAAGTATTGAAAGGAATTGGGCATGGCTGTAATGAAGCTGCAAAAATTGCTGTCTTTTATGCACAGTTTAAACCAGGAATGATAAAAGGTAAACCAGTTAAAGTTGAAATGAAAATTCCAATTGAGTTCAAATTAAAATAAATTATACTTAATCTTAAATAATTTCGACTTGAAAGCGGAAACTTTTTATAATATTCAAAATTCTTTCATCTCCATTTGATATAACTGCTTTGTAATTACTAAATTCCCTTCGAAATGGATATTCTTTTCGCAACTTATCAAAATAAGCTGATCGATCTTTTTTATCTAAATTTTCAATTATGCGCATTCGAGTATCATCCTCTTTGATAGCATAAGCCGATTTAAACATATTATTTAGTGTTGCGGTTAATTTTCCGTTATAATTAATTATTATTTCATTTTCCCTCACTTTCTGAAAAATGGGATTCCACATTGGTTTTACTTGTAGAAAACTACAAAGCGCATTATAAATAATTACAGTTCCGTTTATTTTTCCTTCAAGTGAATAACCAGCAATATGCGGCGTTGCTATACATACTTGATTTAGCAAATCAATATTTATATCAGGCTCATTTTCCCAAACATCAAGATTAACCAGTAAAGATTTTTCCTTAATAAATTTTACAAGTAGAGAATTATCTATTACCTGACCGCGCGAAGCATTTATCAAAATTGTTCCTCTTTTAAGTGATGATAATTTTTCCGCATTGATAAGGTGAAAAGTTTTATCAACACCTTCAAGATTTAATGGAACGTGGAATGTAATTATATCGGCGTTAAGTGCTTTTTCAAGAGAAACATATTCATTGCTTCCTGTTCTCCTTTGCAGGGGAGGATCGTTTTTGAGTACTTTCATTCCGACAGATTCGGCAAGCCTTGCAACACGGCTACCGATATTTCCGACACCTATAACTCCAAGCGTTTTTTCTTCGAAGGAAAAAGAATACTCATTAGCAAGTAGAGAAATTGAAGTAAACACATATTCCGCAACGGCATCAGCATTGCAACCAGCTGCATCCTTAAAAATGATTTTATTTGACTTTAAATATTCTAAGTCGATGTGGTCGGTACCTATAGTGGCTGTACCAACAAATTTCACCGGGGTATCGCGTAATAAGTTTCCATCTACCTTTGTAATTGAACGGACAATCAAAGCATCGGCGGAAAGTAATGTCTCTCTTGTAATTTTTCTTCCAGGAAGCAGTCTTACTTCTCCAAATTGTGAGAATGCTTCTTCGGCAAATGATATATTTTCATCAACGACTAAAATCATATCTATAAATAAGTTTTCTTTTCTAAATACAATTTAATTAATGCCTCTTTTTTTCTGAACACACTTTGATTCGAATTATTGATTATCAATAAAGGAATAAAAAGAGAAGATATGCTTAGAATTTTTCATTCAAAAAAAGAATGACCTAAAGGCAAGATGATTATCGGTTCGATAGAACCCACTTGTCCGATAAACAGATCTTCAATTGAGAAAATTTTATGTTTCTCTCTCTGGTCGAAGAGGCGCTACAGGCTCCTGGGTCAACCCTCAGTTTAATGCAATAAAAATTTAATTTTCTACTTCTTCTAAAACAGGAAGTTCGATCTTGGCTACTTTTATTTCTTTCTGTTTGGTTTTTCCATTTTTACCATTTGTTTTAACTGGATTATGATTATCGTGATAATTTTTATAAGAAAAGATTTTCTTCTGGTAATTGCGTAGAATTATTTTTTCATCATCAAAATGAACCACATAATTCGGAAGTAGAGGAATTTTTCCGCCGCCGCCGGGGGCATCGATTACGAAGTGAGGAATAGCAAGTCCGCTTGTATGTCCGCGTAAATTTTCAATTATGTTCAATCCGGTTTCAATAGAAGTCCTGAAATGATTTGCTCCTTTTGTTTCGTCAGCCATATACATATAATATGGGCGAACACGAATTCTAAGAAGTTTTTGCATTAATTCTTTAACTACCTCCGGGTTGTCATTTACTCCTTTCATTAATACCATCTGATTCCCTACAGGAATACCGGCATCTGCAAGCATTGTGCAAGCTTTAGAACTTTCCGGGGTAATTTCCCAAGGGTGATTGAAATGAGTATTAAGATAAATCGGATGATATTTTTTAAGCATGTTACAAAGCTGCGGAGTAATTCTATGCGGAAGTACGCAAGGCATTTTGGAGCCAAGTCTTATTATTTCAATATGCGGAATTGCTCTTAGGCGCTGAATAATTTTTTCAAGCATTGCATCGGTTAGCATAAGCGGATCGCCGCCCGACATAATAACATCTCTTATCTCAGTATGCTTTTCAAGATATTGAAATGCGCTTTCCAATCCCTTCATTGATATTTTTTCATAATCACCTACTTTACGTTTGCGAGTACAGAAGCGGCAATATAGACCACACTGGCTTGTAACAAGGAAAAGGGCTCTGTCTGGATATCGATGTGTAATATTAGGAACTGGACTCATAGCATCTTCCATCAAAGGATCTTCATCGCTATCGATATCATCAAGCTCTATTTTATCCGGAACACATTGGCGCCAAATAGGATCACCCGGGTAACGAATTAAACTAAGATAATAAGGATTTATTCGAGCCTGAAAAAATTCATCTAAGTCTTCCGCAACTTTTCTATCAATATTGAATTTTTCCACAATCTGATCAACAGTGTGAACACTGTCTCTGATCATTTGCTGCCACAGTTCCATGACTAAGCCTCAGTTTGTTTTTAATAAAAATATTTTCCGAAAATAATTAAATGGTCACCTACTGAATAAAAATCCTTTATCTCGGCGACTATTGTAAACTTGTTCCGCAAATAAAAACTTCTTGTTCTTGCATAACTATCTTTAGAAGATGTCTCGGCTAAAAACCATCTGCCGTTGTTTTCTTTTACAAATCCTTCTGCATGCTCAAGAAGATTTTTACCAATACCTTTTATTTCGGAATCAGGATCTGCAACGATCCAGTATAAATCAAAAACTCCGTCTGTCAGCGGCCTTTTACCGGTGCAGTGATATCCTAATATTTTTTTTTCGTACTCATATACGAAAAGATGATAATCATTTTGTGCCGGATTATTTGCCGCAATATTTACTAATTCCATGGCAACTTCAACTTCATTATTGGTGAAATTGGAAATTTTTTTCAGCATCCTTGCTATTTTTGCTGCGTCAGCTTGCTCTATTTTGCGAATCATTTTTTTCTCTTGTTAAAGCAAAACTTGCGATCCGTCTTAATAATTCGGGGTAAGAAATCCCAAAGGCTGCTGAAGCTCTCGCAAAACCGGAGTCGGTTGAAATATCCGGGTTTGGATTTACTTCAATTACAAATGGGTTTCCATTTTTATCGATGCGAAAATCAACCCTTGCATAATCCCGGCAACCCATTGCTTCAAATGCAAGCAAAGCGGTTTTTTCTATTTTGCTTTTAAGATTTTTATTAAGCTTTGCCGGACATACAGGTTTCGTAAACTGATAATAAACACTATTCTCAATCCATTTGCCTTCATATGTAACAATCCTTGGTAAATCATCCGGAAGGCCGTCAAAATTAATTTCAGAAATCGGAAGTACTATATTGCCAAGCACGGCAGCATTAAATTCGCGACCGTCAATATATTCTTCTATTATAACTTCTTGATTGTATGTTTTCCACAAAAATTCAAGATGCTTTTCTAAGGCATCTATATCTTCTACAACAGAGAATTCCGAAATACCTATGCTTGCATCCTCTTTTAGTAATTTTAGGATTACAGGAAAATTTAGATTAAAATTTATACCCGATAATTCTTCGAAAGGTTTTAAAGTTGTTGAATGGGGCGTACTAATCCCGAAAGAGGCAAGAATTTTTTTTGTCCTGCTTTTATTTAAGCAATTACCGAGGGTAGCTGGGAGGTTGCCAGTAAAATTGAAGCCTAATAGCTGAAACAGTCCAGCCATACAATATTCATATGGGGCAATTCCTTCTACAGATTCGACAAAGTTAAAAATTATATCCGGGTTATATTCATTAATAGAATTAATTGTACGTTCAACATTCTTATCTATTGCAATAACCTTAACTTCGTTGAAAAAGTGGGTGAGATTATTTTTAATTAGTGATATTTCATTTGCAAATCCGTTTTCTGAAAGATCATTGGAAGAAAATTCGATATCGTTTGGTTTCCCATTATAAATCGAAAAGACAGAAACCGGTGCGTTGTAACAGATTAATATTTTCGCATTTGTTTTCATAACAGTTTATGCCTCTTTGCAGCAACAAACAAGACTTTATTAATCATTTCGTTATAATTTAATCCGCTTGAGCGGGCAGCTTTGGGAAAGCATGAATTATCGTTTGGATCCGGGAGTATTCCGGGGAGCGGATTTACTTCTATTATATTAGGCTCTCCATTTGCATCCAATCTAATATCAATTCTGCTCCAATCTTTACAGCGCAAGACGTTAAAAGTTTTAAGCGCCGTCTTCCTAATTTTTAAATCAAGATCAGAATTGATTTTCGCTGGGCAAGAGAAAATATTAAGCGGATTTTCTTTTGTATCTAAAATCCATTTTGCTTCATATGAATAAATAGGAACAAAATCCTGGGGAAAGTCGTTGTAATTAATTTCTACAACCGGAAGGACCTCGGCTTCATTACCGTTACCGATTATTGCAACCGTGAATTCTCTCCCTGGTAAAAATTCTTCTATCAACGCAGGCTGATTATATTCGGAAATAATTCTTTCTACTTCGTGATTAAGTTCATTTGGATTATTTACAAATGAGGACGAAAAAATTCCTTTACTTGAACCTTCGAAAACCGGTTTAACGATAAGAGGAAATTTTAAAATAATATTTTTTACTTCGTTTAACTCAAAAGCAATCAAAAATTTTGCGTTTGGGATTTTATAGTATGATAAAACTTCTTTTGTGCGCGCTTTGTCGAGGCATGTTGCAAGAGTTAATGGATCTGATCCAGTATACGGAATCTGAAGCATATCTAGCATCGAAGGGATTTGAGCTTCTCGACTCCCTCCATTAAAGCCTTCTGCAACGTTGAAAACTATGTCCGGCTTCGATTCCCGAAATTTATTGAAGGCAGAATCGTCTGCTTCAATTAAAATTACGTTGTTTAAGCTTTCTAAGGCCTCTTTCAGTGCATTAACAGTATCCCAAGTATCCCATTCAGCGAATGTATCTATCGATTTTTGCGGTTGTGTTGAGCGATCTTTTAAAATTGGGGGTACGATTTCGTGGAAAGTTTGACTTTCAGGTTTTACATTATAAGCTAATGCAACGTTCAATCTAACATTGAACTCGGGGGATAAAATATTTTTCTCCTTCTGTAAATTATTTTTAACAAATATAACTAATATATTTTCTAAGTCAACAGTTTTTGCTCACCGATAAAAAAATATTTTTCTTGAAAATTTTTTATCGAGCAATGATTTCAAAGAAAAATTTTTTTGCACGACAAATTTATAACAAAAAAAATTTATTAATCAACTTTTTACAAGCACATTTAAACTTTTTTTTCAATAATAAATTTAATTCAAAAATATGTTATGCTATCTTAGCATAATTTAAACTGTGTGAGTAGTGCTCAAGTAAATTCTTTTTTATAATATAATGGTTTTCCTCTTGGAAATGGGGATCGTTTTCTATTAAGGCAAATGCTGCTGTCTTGGCTCTAATAATTAGTTGGGTATCATTAATTAGATCAGCATGCTTAAGCTCAGGAAAGCCACTTTGCTCTGTGCCGAATATATTTCCCGGTCCGCGCAGTTTCAAATCAATCTCGGCAATTTTGAAACCGTCTAAAAAGTTTACCATTGCTTGCAGCCTGACTGTCGAACGATATTTTTCAAGCTGAACAGGAGAAAGATAATCAAGGTTTAATTTATATTTATTGCTTGATGCTGCGAATTCTTCTTTGGTTACAAGAATACAATAGCCCTGTTTGGTTCCGCGCCCGATTCGTCCGCGAAGTTGATGAAGCTGAGATAATCCAAATCGCTGAGCGTCGTTTATAACTATTATGTTTGCGTCCGGAATATCGATGCCAACTTCAATAACTGTGGTGGCTATTAACGCGTCATATTTTTTTGCAAGGAACATCAGCATCACTTCTTCCTTTTCTTGCCAAGACATTCTTCCGTGGAGCAAACCGACGTTAATCTCTTTCAAAAAGGTTTCAGATAATTTCTTGTAATATGTTTCTGCTGCTTTCAATTCAAGTTTTTCAGATTCTTCAACTAATGGATAAACTATGAATGATTGATAGCCTTCTTTGACTTTATCAACAATGTATTTATATATATCCGGCAAAGAATTTTCGCCCCGCATAATTGTTTTAATCGGTTTTCTTTCCTTAGGCATTTCGTTGATTATTGAAACATCAAGATCACCATATACCGTCATAGTCAATGTCCTCGGAATTGGTGTTGCGCTCATTACTAAAACATCCGGCATGATCCCTTTGTTCTGAAGTTTTCCTCTTTGCTCCACTCCAAAGCGATGTTGTTCGTCGACAATGACTAATCCAAGATTTTTAAATTTTACTTTTTCTTCAAATAGAGCGTGAGTGCCAACCACAATATCCGCTTCGTTAAATTCTATATCTTCCAAATTCTTTTCTTTTACGGATTTTTTTTGTCCTCCGATTAGCAAGCTAAGTTTTATTTCTTTCTCTTTACAAATTCCCGAAAGATTCTTTAATAGTATAGAAATATTTTTCGCATGTTGATCAGCCAAAATTTCTGTCGGCGCCATTAGTACGGCCTGAAATCCATTATCAACCGCAATTAGCATTGCAATTAGTGCAACGATTGTTTTACCGCTCCCCACATCACCCTGCAAAAGTCTATTCATTGGAAGCTGGGATTCCATATCTTTCCTTATTTCACTTAAAACTCTCAATTGGGCTTCCGTCAATTTAAAAGGAAGAATCTTTAAGAAACTTGAAATAAGATTTGTTTTTACTCTCATTGAATTGCCTGAGAGCTTTGTTTTGTAATTGAATTTTCTAAGAGCAACTAAAAGCTCAAGGTAAAAAAGTTCTTCAAACTTAAATCTTTGAATAGCTGTGTTTAGTTTTTCCTTACTTTCTGGAAAATGGAAATTCTTTATAGAATCTACTAAACCGGCAATATTATTTTCTTTCAACAATTCTTCGGGTAATGTTTCATCAAGGTTGTCAGCATAATTTTCAACTGTTGTGTTTATAATTTTTCTCAGACTAAAGTCGCCTATGTTTCCCACTCGTAATTCTTTAGGTATTCTGTAAAATGGAATTATCTTGCCGGTGTTTAATAAACTATTTGATTCATCTTCGGTTATTCGGTCAAAGTCGGGATGAGTGAATTGTAGCGCTTTATATTTTGAAATAACCGGCTTGCCTGATACTGCAAAGATCTCTCCGGCATTAAAAACATTGTAAAAATATTTTATCCCCTGAAACCAAACGCATTCAAAGAAACCGGTAGCGTCTCTCATTTGAACCTTCAACAATTCTTTTCTGCCGAAGTTTAATTTTTTTTTTTCAACTACCTTTCCAACGATTGTGATTTCACCGTTGAAACCGTCTATCAAAAAGTCATAGGCTTTTGAGACATTTAATGTAGTTGTTCGGTCAAGATGGCGCGATGGAAAATAGAACAGTAAGTCACGGATGGTGTTTATACCGATTTTCCCAAACGATTCAGCGCGTTTTGGTCCAACTGATTTTATAAATTGAACAGGTTGATTAAGTATTTTTTCTTTTTCGGAATTCATTGAAATAAAAATAATTCATGCTAAAAGTAATTACAACTTAATTAATATTTCAAATTTAATTTAGTATTTTATAAGTAGCTATTTTGAAAATAAAATTTGAGACTAACGTGGATTGGAAAATACTTTTATCAAGAACGAGGCTTGGCGAAGAGAAAAATCTTCCGCAAAACAATTCAGACGGAAGAAGTGAGTTTCAAAGAGACTTTGACAGAGTTGTTTTTTCATCAGCTTTTAGAAGACTGCAGGATAAAACTCAAGTATTCCCGTTGCCGGAAAGTGATTTTGTGCATAACAGATTAACACATAGCCTTGAAGTTTCTTGCGTGGGGCACTCACTTGGAAATTTGGTGGGTGAAAAGGTTTTATCACGAAATAAAAATCTCCAAAAAGAAATAACAAAATTTCACTTTGGTGAAATAGTCGCTGCTGCTTGCCTTGCACACGATATTGGTAATCCACCGTTCGGACATTCAGGTGAAAGCGCAATCTCGGAATATTTTAAAAGTGGGAACGGTAAAGCGTTTGAAAGTAGTCTATCTGCTAAACAATGGAATGACTTAACGAATTTTGAAGGTAATGCGCAGGGTTTTAGAATTTTAACTCGCCTTCAAAATCCAAATATTATAGGTGGACTACATCTAACCAATGCAATGCTTGCCGCTTTTACAAAGTATCCCAAGGAATCTCCCTCGCTAAAAGAAGTTGAATCTAAGGAAATTAAACTATATAGGAAGTTTGGATTTTTCCAATCAGAACGCGATATTTTTGTTGAGGTTGCGGAGAATGTGGGTTTGAACATAAAAACTTCTGATAAAAATATTTTGCAATATATCAGACATCCTCTTGCATTTCTTGTTGAAGCGGCAGACGATATTTGCTATAGAATTATGGATCTCGAAGATGGATTTAGGCTTGGGTTACTTTCATTTAAAGACACACAAAATCTTTTAATGCCATTCATTGAAAAGAACAAATTAAACAATTATAACCGCCGCGACGAAAACGATAAGATCGGTTATTTGCGCGCTAAAGTGATAAGTAATCTTGTTAATCAGTTATCGGAAATATTCTTAGACGAAGAAAACAATATAATGAATGGGAAATTTGAAACTGACTTGATTTCAATTTTACCTTCTATCAAATCTCTTCAGGCAATTGAAAGGATATCTATAAAAAAAATTTATTCTTATGAAAGCGTTGTAGAAAGAGAAGCCGCCGGTTATGAAGTGCTTGGCGGTTTGCTAGATTCGTTTATTAGTTCGGTGAACGAAGCATCAAAAGGAAAAATTTCCCCAAAGAGTAAAACACTGCTTAAGCTGTTACCTGAACAATTTGGAGGAAGAGAAAGAAAACCGGAGAGAGAGCTTTATTCACGACTGCTAAGTGTAATTGATTTTGTTTCGGGTATGACGGATTCTTTTGCTGTATCTTTGTTTAGAAAAATAAAAGGAATTTCCTTGCCCGGAAAATAATTTTGAATTCATTTATTCAGTTTGCTATTTTTCGTTTGATTCTATGTAAATATTTTTAATATTATAATCTTAACCCACATTACGCAA
>JAJYCM010000148.1 GCA_021778375.1 Bacteroidota bacterium | reverse complement strand
ACCTGATATTTCAGGAGTTACCTTAAAAGTTATATCTGTTTTATTCACTTTTAAGTCAGACAAGTCAATAGAGTTCATTTTATCTTTTCTTATTTCCCCGGCATTTATTTTATGCCCTGTTGTATTTACGGGCAAAGTAATAGCCCCGTTTCCCTTTATTAAAATCTTCTTATATGCCTTGTATTTTTGAGATTCCTCTTGTGATGTATTTGTCCATACTACGGTAGCGAATTTTTGTTTCCCGAAATTATACGATTTATTATCTATTTCCGTCTTATTGCAATTGTGTCCCTCAAACGAAATTAAATTACCTTCATCATCAACATTAAAAGCACAAATCAGACTTCCGTTAAATATTATATCATGTCCGTTAACTTTAAAGTTTTTCAAATTTAAAGTATCGGGTGGTAAAGGATTGCCCTTTAATGCAATTGCATCTGCAGAATCGTTTCTTGAAAAACCGTTAAACCACTCTTCCGGCTGTGTTCTGTAATGGGCTGCAATAATAGTTGTTCCGTTAAGGAACCTTGTAGCTAAATAAGGACTTGTTCTTGAAACAAATTCTGTATTATCATTTATTCCAGGAAAAACCCCGGTAGCAGGATATGATCCTGCATCATTAAGAATGTCAAAAAGCGTTTTCGTTTCGTATCCTAAGCTCTGTGATTGATCATCCCTCGGTCTAAAGCCGAAGAAATATGTTTGCCCTTTACCATTTTCTATTTTAGTACCGACGATTCTTTTACTTATGGTTGCCAATACTTCAGAACCATTTTCGGGTTTTATCGGATATATATGATCTACCAGAAAATCACTTAATATGTATTGATCTGGAATATTTTTAAAATCGTTCTTAAAAACTACTTTTTCACCCGGAGCTATTTGACCTAAATATGGTGTAGGTTTATAACGAACTCCGAAAAGCTTTTCCCAATTATTTAAGCATTCTTTTCCGCTTCCGTCAATTAATGGCGGAGGTCCGAACCAAATAACTTTACCGCCCCTTTCGCTAAGCTTATTCATAAAATCTATTATGCCCTTCTGCGGAACAGGTTCGAATAAGGCAACCAGAGTAGAAAACTTTCTGCCTCCCATTTCTATTTTTCCGTCCGGTGTTATTTTTGCCAATTCCAGAAGTTTCTCGTCTGTAATGTAATTTGCGTAACCGTATTGAGTAATCCAGCTTCCGAATCGTTCATCTGAGGCTACTAAATTCATAGGGTATAAAACTAAAACATTAACATCCCGAGGAAGCCCGCCGGTAATGTCTTTAATAGCTTCAGTTGAGTTTGATACGCCATAGGCATCTACAACAGCTTGCTTTCTATCCGCACATACTTTTGGCATACCCCAAAATGCCGCGTATGCATTTTTATATTTATTAATAATCCCTAAGGATACTGCCATTGCTTCGCCGAAGTCATCTCTGTCTGCCCAGCCGCATTCAGCATCGTCGTTTCCGGTAGGCTGCAGATATTCTCCCCATTTGAAATAATCATAACAAGCACATGAAGCCTGCTGCACAGTATTTGACCATAAAAAATTCGAAGTATATTCGTATTGATAAGGAGCCATTCTTATATCACCTGTATCCCACATATCTATCGTAGGACTTTCAGCCCATGTTGCATGCCCTGCCGTCGGCAGTATTCTGTCATAGATTTTCTCGGTATAATCCTTGGCGGCTTTGAATAGATCGACAACATGATTATTCAGCAATTTATAATAACGGTCGCGGAATAATATAGTTCTGTATATATCGTCAGGTTTGTCTCCCATTACATATTGAGTTTTGATTAAAGCCTTCGGGGAGTTAGTATAAATTTTGGGACCGTAAACAAAGTATAACATATACTTATCCATATCTTTTATACCGGGATCGTAAAGTTTGCTGTAAGTATCAGCCATATTCTTTGTCAGATAACGCATCGAAAACTCGCCGTTATCGTGATGATTGAAATAATACCAGTCCTGCTGAATATGCAGCTCATCAGAATAAAGACCCGTAAGGTTTATTCCTTTATCGTGATATTCTTTCATTAAAGATTTTAAGAATGGTAGTGCTTTCGGACTGAAATAGTCCATCTCAGGAACTTCGTACTCAAGCATTACAAATACACGGTTATATCCTTTTAATTCATTATCGCCGTTATTGTATATACGAATTCTTTGAATAGGTTGTTTGATATCCATTATTAAATCGGACGGTTCCCACATCGGAGTAATTTTTTCTACATTCCATTGATCGATTTTTATGCCTGATTTAATCTCTTTTATATCCTCAGGTTTTACTACACTGTAATGACCGTTGTCAATGACTTTTTCTTTAAATGCATAAGCTTTAACCCCTTTTAATTTAAGTGCAATCATTCCTTTATTATTTGTCCAGTATAATTGTTTCCATAGCTGAAGACTGAATTTACCGTTCTTTGGATCGCGCAAACCTACTTTGTATTGTAGCCACCTTCCGCTTTCGCCTGTTTTTTTCATAAAACCTGGACCTATCTCTAGCGGACTAAGTATACTAAGTTCAAGTCCCAATTTATATTTCGCTGCGAATTCTCCGATTTTTCTAATTATACTTATATATTCTTCAGTATCGGGTTTAAGTTTTCTAACTGTAGCGTGTTCTCCCCGGTACTGACCGAAAAACTGATCGAAGGCAATACCCAAAGTATGATCCCCCCTTTTATAGGCTTCTTCACAAACCTCACGCAGACTCATTATCCTTTTGTGAAAACCGGTCGACAAATCCAATTTGAAGTCAGGATTTTGAAGCTCCCTGAACTGTTTATCGCTCGTTAAAATAATGGTAGTGGAATATATTTCTTTAAATGGAAAAGCAATAATCAGAATAAATATCATAAAAAAACTTATTCTGAAAATATTTGATCCATTTTTCATTTTATTGGACTTATTGTTCATTTGTGACCTTTAATTTTATCAATGATGTATATACTATTTATACCTTGGTAATCTTCTTGAATTAATGATATAATAAAATATGTTTATCTGATTTTTTTTAGCTTTGGTGTTTTACATCCTGTCTTATTTTTGGCTCTCCTTTAAGATATCCAAGCGAAGTAAGAAATTTATCAGACTGAAGAAGGGTTTTGTAATAATATTTTCCTGTATTAAAAAAACCGTGTTTCTGATTCTTATACAATACAAGATCGCAGCGCTTTCCGAAACTTTCCATAATTTCTTGATACTTTTTTGCCGTCGCGGTTGGAATATACTGGTCTCGGGTGCCTACCATAAATAATGTCGGGGGCGCCGAACTGTCTATATTATTCATCGGAGAAAAAGATTGCCAGTAATTCTTTACTCTGTCATATCCATATCCATTCGGACCGTTATCAATTACCGGATTAAATAGTACCAGCGCGTCGGGTTTTGAACTAATAGTTTTATTTTCATCCTTCTCATCATAAGCTTTTAATAAAGCTGCTGCGGCTGCTACTTGCCCACCTGCAGACCCGCCTCCCGCAGCTATCATATTTGGATTAATTCCAAAATTACTTGCATGCTCTCTTACCCACCGGATTGCCGATTTCCCGTCTTTAATACATTCAATAGGAGAAGTACCATTTAAACTTTCAATTCGATATTGAACGGAAATTGCGACCATTCCGCGCGATGCAAGATATTTAGACTGCCCGAAAAATTGATCTGGCGTACCGCCTATCCAGCTGCCTCCGTGGAAGAATATGATGCAAGGATCGCTATCCGCATTTTTATGATTTTTAGGAAAAAACACATATAGCTTAAGCTTCAGTCTGTCAACGGTCTTATAAACTATAGATGTGTCGGAAGTTTGCGCAAAGCTATTGAGATAAGGTAAAACAGAAATCAAAAATATAAAAAGCAATAAACTAAAAATATTTTTTCTCAAAACACATTCCTTTATATATTATCATGCTGATTATTTACTGATCATATAATTTAATTCATCGACCTTGTCTCTAATTTTATCGAAACTTCCTATGATTATATAATATTTATATTCATAGAGAATCATCTACAGGGAAACTGATCATTTATTTATTTATTCTTTCTTGGTAGCCGGATAAAATTATTTTCTGTCTATACAATGTTTGAAGCCCGTAATTTCCTTCAGGAGTATTTCCCTCGCTGCCCCATTCAGCGTTAAAAGACCAATAGACATAAAATGATTTCCCGACTATTGAATTGTCATTTCCATCAGCATTAACAATTGTAATATAAGGACATATAGCTCCGCATCCATTGTTATCTACCAGCCACGAATGAGTCCAATTAATTCCATCATTTGAATGGCTAAGAAATACTCCGTCTTCCGCAAGGTTTTGACTATATCCGCTTAAAATAAATTCCTTAGTATAAGTACTAAATGCTGCATCGCCATGTACCCGTAAATGATCATCAAAAAGCTGAGAAGCTTTCCCACCCAATCCATTTTGATCCCAGCGACCGTTATAATATTTTGACCATGGAAAAAGTTTATTGTTATAAGCAGCTTTAAGCACTTGCGCTAACGGGGCTCGGGCTACGGCAGGACGAGTAAATTGCGACTTACCGTTTGAGTCACCGTAATACAAATATATATATCCATCTTTGATGAAGTAAGGAGTTCCTAACATATTGCCTACATCTCCATTCGATTTTTCATCCACTTCCGATTTTAAGATATATCCGAGTAGTTTAAAAGTCTTGCCGCCGTTTTTAGAAACCGCTAATCCGATCCTACAGTTATCGGGATATACATGTTCGTAGTGTACAAATCCTATTAGGTTTCCTGTTTTTGTGTCCTTATAGATGTTTTCCAACCAAGCATGGCCATTTAGCGAATCAAGGCCTAACCAAAAAGATTTTTCTTTTTTTCTCCAGATTAATACTTTGGAAGGATTATTTAAAGGCCCGTAAAATTTATATTGAAGAGTTCCGTTCCATTCGCTACACCACCAAAAATCTTCTTTGCCATGTTTAACAACACCGAAGCTTCCGTCAAAAGTATGCATCCCAATCCGTTTCAAATCGTTTGGTGCCATAACGATTTCCATTTTATCGGTAGTATACCATGGAATATTTTTATATGATATTTTGGGCAACCATTCGGTCCTATCATACTTAGGATTGTTATATTTATTTAAATCAAAATAAATATAATCGCCGGCATTTATTTTAGTTATAAAAAGAGCTCTTACGGAACAACCGCCGTAAAAATATTTTTTGTCAGGATAAGAATAGCTTCCTACATACGGTTTAATCAAAACATCCTGCCAACCTCTTGAAGGCCACACCGATTTATTATTCTTCAGAATCCTAACGCGTATTCCATCACCCTTAAACTCAACTTTGTTATCGGATGTAAATCTTCGAATATACCCATCAACAGATATTGTCCCCTTATATGGAGCTTT
Source organism: Bacteroidota bacterium (assembly GCA_021778375.1). GTDB lineage: Bacteria > Bacteroidota > Ignavibacteria > Ignavibacteriales > Ignavibacteriaceae > FEN-1297. The sequence continues at coordinate 1,371 of JAJYCM010000148.1, read as the reverse complement.
CCACGCGATAACTGCATCTTCATTTCCGGGGTGCATCCATCGATTTGCGATTTCGCATGAGGATTGTTTTCCTTGCCATAAGCTTTTAACGGAGTCCCAAACCATGGGTTTATATTTATTACCAACTTTTTCCAAATAATACCAATTTTTATTTCCTTGCATTGAAGAAAAATCAGTGGAGAACTGCCATGAACTATCGGTATTTTGGGAATTATTTTGCTGTTTGGCTTTTTGTGTTTTATCATTCATTATAAGAGGTTTTGTTAATACCTTCTGAAAAGGGATAAACATAACCGATAAAAGGACAAATATTATGGGGTAAATCTTTGTTTGTAACATTCAGTTTGTAATAATTAATATTACTTATTATTAGATTATTTAACCACTATCAGCTTCTTTACTGCTGTATAATTTCACAAACTTAACTTTAAAAATAAACACCCGATGATAACTTGGATGCATTAAATAGAACTGAATGTTTTCCAGCGAATTGTTCATAATTAACTAAAGTGATCGCTGCCTGACCCAGCAAGTTATATCTCTCAGCATTACCTTTCCCTGTTTTGGTAAGTTGTACTGTATTAAAATTATCGGGAGAGACCATAAAAGGATCGGAACCGGTAATATTCAATGTAAGTATACTGTCTGAAACATTCTCGCTTAGACTATGAGTTAAGGACCATCCTTCAAGTCCTGAATTTAAATTCCAACCGGTAACGGTTGAGACAGTATCTGCATGGCCAACCTTATAAGCATATTTCCTAATTTGATCCACCGTACCCAGTATTAAATAATAATTATATTCAAAAACACTGTTGTTATTCAATATAACTTTTTTAACCGGTGCGATATACGAAGTTGAACCGTCAGTATCCTGGCCTCCCGGAGTGCCTGCCATTCCGGCCAAAAAATTAATACAATTTTGATTAAAAATTCCGATACCGCTTTTGTTTTTATCTACAAATGCCATCCAGTGTTCACTCACGTTGCTGTATCTTCCCCAGAATCCGCTTGATAAATTAACTACCGCAGGGTTGTCCAAACTGTCCCCAGTAAAAGATGAATTGCCGATGTAAGTATAAAGATTATCCAGTGTTGAAATCGGATAAACCGCAGGAAGTTCCTGATCATCGGCTACGTTTTCTGCATATATAATGTCGGTTCTTTCACAAGTTAATTTACAGTGAACCTTTATCACGTTTGAATCTAGCACATTCCATTGTTCCATAATTGCTTGAGCAGGCATATTATTCATATCCCAAAGCATCGGAATGCATTTAGTGTATAAAGTATCCCCGTGCTGCCAGTAGGAAAGTGTTTTTGATCGGTTGCCGTAACTGTCACCGGCTTGAATTGGATTCCATTTCCAAG
>JAJYCM010000147.1 GCA_021778375.1 Bacteroidota bacterium | reverse complement strand
GGGAAAGAATTTTTTACAAATTATGGATTAAAAATGGGAAATGACTTTTTAACTACAATTAAATCAAAAGCATCTCAAAAGAAGAAAACTATTGTCCTGCCGGAATCTCATGATGAGCGGGTGCTAAAAGCAGCCGAAACCTTGACAAAACAAAATATAGCTTCAATAATTACACTTGGAAATGAAAAAAAAATTTTTAGTGATATCAAAAAGCTTAATATCGATCTTAGCAACGTAAGAATTATCGATCCTCAAAAATCTGATATGTTTGATTCTTATACAAATACTTTTTACGAATTAAGAAAGAAAAAGGGATTAACAATTGAGCAAGCCAGAGAAATAATGAGACGTGATTTGTTTTTTGGCGCCATGATGGTAAAAGAGGGAATAGCAGACGGCAGCGTCGCCGGTTCAACTGCATCCACAGCAGATGTTTTGCGCGCTGGGATTCAATGTATAGGAATGGTTGATGGAATTTCTATTGTATCAAGTTTTTTCTTAATGGTTTTCCCGGAAAAAACTTATACTTTTAGCGACTGCGGAGTTGTGCCAGATCCTAATGCAGAACAACTTGCCGACATTGCCATATCTGCTGCTGATAATCATTATAAATTAACCGGCGAAATCCCGGTAGTTGCGATGCTTTCTTTTTCAACAAAAGGAAGCGCACAACATGAATCTGTGGAGAAAGTTATTGAAGCAACCAAGATTGCAAAAAATAAACGCACAGATTTAATGATTGACGGTGAGCTTCAGTTTGACGCAGCAATTGTCGAATCAATCGGAAAAAAGAAAGCTCCCGGCAGCGAAGTGGCAGGGCACGCAAATGTACTTATCTTCCCGGATCTAAACGCCGGGAATATTGGTTATAAAATTGCACAGCGTTTAGGCGGATGCGAAGCAATTGGACCGCTTATACAGGGATTAAAAAAGCCATATTTTGACCTTAGCCGCGGCTGCAGCGCTGATGATATTGTAAATACTGCAGCATTTGCAATTTTGATGAGCTAACTCACTTATTAACTTTCAAGATTGACTTACTAAAACTTTTTGGATATGTTAACTTCACGATCAGAAGATTTGGAAGCGGATATATCCAATTTTATTTTAAATCTATTTCTCAATGCAATCTTCAAATGGAATAAATGAAAATATTTACCCCGAAAAAGGCAGCTTAAAAAAATTTTTAGGGGTTGGCTTTGGAATTGCCATAACTATTGGCGGTACTATCGGCGTCGGCATTTTAAGAACACCGGGAATGGTCGCTGCACAGTTACGAAATTCTTATTTGATTATGGCTGCTTGGGTTATAGGCGGAGTCTATGCGCTTCTGGGAACTGTTTCCGTAATTGAATTAGGAGCGATGATCCCTCAAGCAGGAGGGTGGTATGTTTTTGTCAGACGGGCTTTTGGAGATTACGCCGGTTTTGTAATAGGCTGGAGTGACTGGATAGCAACTTCCGCTTCAGTAGCTTCTTTCGCTATCGCAATCGGAGAATTTTCAATCTCTCTTTTTCCTTCCGGTTTTTTAGGCATAAAAGAAATAGCAATTATATCTATTCTTCTTTTAACTTCACTTCAATGGTTTGGACTAAAATCCGGAAGTCTAACCCAGGAAATTACAAGTATAATAAAAGTAACCGCATTCCTGGCTTTAGTGTTTACTTGCTTTTATTTCGGGAAGAATGTTGCAGCGGTTTCAAGCATTAATGGCGAAATTGCAAAATTAAATTTGCCGACAGGTTTGTTCGCTGCCTTTGTTATTGCATTACAGTCAATAATTTTCACATACGATGGTTGGTACAGCGCTATTTATTTCACGGAAGAGGACCGTGACCCCGGCAAAAACCTTTCCCGTTCAGCTATAAGCGGAGTTTTGGCAATCATCGCTATTTATCTCCTGGTTAATTTAGGCTTGTTATATGTTCTCCCGGTATCAGAGCTTGGTTCTTCGACAGCGCCTGCTACCACAGCAGCCATAAAGATGTTCGGAAACAATGGCGGGAAAATAATATCCATTCTTTCTATCGCAGCATTAATAAGTATTTTAAATGCAGCTCTTCTAATTGCATCAAGAATAATTTTCGGTTTAGGACGGAATAAACTTTTCACTACAAAAATTACTACTGTCAGCAAAGATGGCTCACCTCGTTTTGCTCTTTTAGTTAGCTCGGCATTTGTAATTTTACTTATCGCTTCAGGCACATTAGAGATTTTAATTGCAGTGTCAGCCTTTTTTTATGTGGTAAATTATTTTGCCGGATTTTCTTCTTTATTTTATTTAAGGAAAAAGGAACCGGATTTACCTCGACCCGTAAAGGCTTGGGGCTATCCCTGGACTCCACTAATTTTTATCACCGGTTCATTGATATTTTTAATTGGAGATGTATTTAGTGACCCGCTTAATGCTTTATTTGCGATGGTATTTTTTGCACTTAGTTATCCGGCTTTTAAATTAGTCCGGAAATTAAATTCAATTTGAAATTGTCAAATTCTTTTAAGCAAAACATGTATAGTAAATACTTTACTCACCGATTAAATTGATATATATAGTTATGGCCATCAATCCAGCCCCAAATGATACCGACTAAAGCACCAATTGGAAGACTACCAACAAAAAAATAGCCCGATCTGCTTTGTCCGCCCTGTGTACCATCATCTATTGCGCTTGCAATAATAAAACCTAGGACTACTCCTGTGGCAGTGCCTATAAGAAATCTTGGCGGTATTCCAAGCCACCGGTTTTTATAACTCGCTTCCTTTATTTTATCTAAAGGCGCAACTTCAGTCCGCACTAATATTTTTTTTGTTACTGAATATTCCATTGTGTCGTTAGCAATATTAATATCACCGGCATTTATTTGTTCATCATTTTTTAGTAGAAGAGTTGCCGACTTATAATCGCTGCCGGTGTAATTTATCTTTTTAATTTCTGGCAAGGCGATTTTTCCGTACTTTTTATCTAAACGGTATCCTATTGTATAAAGTGTATCGTTCTTAATTACGGCTCCGTTATTAATTGTTAAAGAACTGTCGTTTATAAATTTGACGTTAATACTTTTATCATTGACAGAATTATTAAAGTCCTGGTATAATTTCTCTTTTGATGAGAAATCTTTAACTGAGTAGATTGAAGAGCAGCTTTCTAAAATAATTGGAAGTGAAATAAAGATAAAAAAGAAGATCAAGAGGCGGATAGAATTTTTCATATAGACTCCCATAATTATTTGTTTAAGGCTTACAAATTAATTAACCAAACAACGAACATGAAAAAAACCACTTCACCGGAAATGGATCTCCGGTTAACGTTTCCCATCCGCTATGTAAATCATGTGATATGTATAAGGAAACTATTACGATTGCGGTTAAAGGTCAAGTAATATATTGTAAGTATTTGAAATTAAATGCCATTCTTCTAAGGTTGATAAGCTGATACTCTGTCATCGATAAGTAGATTTAGTTTTCCAAAATACATTAAGCGAGTATTTTCCCTATAGATTTTATTGACTTTTGTTCTTGTATCGATAAGAGCAAAAACGGTATGCAGAAAATAAAATAGGAAAGATCAAAAACATCATTTACGACGGCTTGATAAAAACCAACCTCAAATATTTTATAAAGCATGGATAGAAAGACCGGGAGGAAAAGCATTATTCCGGCTGCAAAAAAAACTTCATTCAGATTTGACGCAATCCAGCCAAGATAAATGGCTATTCCTAAAATGATAATGACGTTCCAAAACGGCAGGTATGAAAGATAGGATTGGACTGCAAATGGTCCATTTGTAAGGAAAGAGTTTTGGTCCCATAAAAAAAACGGTAGTAAGGTAAACCAAAAAACAAGAGCTAAAAGGAAAATGAATTTGATCCCTTTAGGAATGTTGGATTTAAAGAGATATACAAGGTAGACAGCATAAATAATAGCAACGACTGACCTTGTTGAAAGCGCAAGTCCGAATAAGATTCCGAACAAATCAAATTTGTAATTGTAATTATCGCGATCATAGAATTTTTCCATGAGGAAGATTAATACTAACGGAATCATCATGTTAAAGAAAAGCTCATCGCGAACGATAAATCCATAAAAAAGTACCGGACTCAATAGTAAAATTATTATGCGGAATAGATTTTCCTTCAAAGTATTTGAAAAATAAATAACCGAGATTAAAAACAAAGAGAGTCCTATAACTTCAAGGTATCCGATGTTTTTCAAAAGGTAAAATGGGGTTGATAAAAAAAACAAAACAGGAAATCCCGACGGGGTAAAGGGTGAGTTGTAGGGAAAACTTCCGTTAAAAAATCTTTTGATCCAATCCTCAATTGCCGGAAGCCTTCCGACTTCTCCAAAGCGGGGAAGAAATGTAATCCAAAGAAATGAAATGAATACCATTAGGCTTGAAAATACTATGGTAAATTTCTGATTGAGGAAAATAAATCTTTTGTCATTCAGCCTGTTAAGAAAAAACAATACGACGGAAAAGATTATCAAATATAAACCGGTTAACAATACGGGATATTTTAGATAAATAGCAGAGTACTTAAAAAAATATAACCCGCTTACGAAAGCAATAAGTATTACGGCAGCAGTATTTCTTATATTGTTTTTCCCGAACATAAAATCAGGAGACCAGTTTTTTCTTTAGCGGTCTATCGAAAAGCTTAGCCATTTCTTTGTAAGTTTGGGCTAAGTTTGACGGTATTTGATCCCAGGAAAAGCGCCACGTCCAGTTACCACCAAGCGTACCGGGAAAATTCATTCTTGCATTGCCTCCAAGGCTAAGAATATCTTGCATGGGAATTATGGCCATATCGGCAACTGAGGCATACGCAAGTCTTATTAAATGAAAAGTAATATCGTCTCCGTAGTAGTCCAAATATTTCTGTGTGTGAGAAAAAATATCGTTCTCTTCATTCTTTGCTTTTTCAAAATAGGCACGAGTAGTATCATTATCATGCGAGCCGGTATGAACCACACAATTAGAATTAAAATTATGAGGAAGAAATTTCCTTTCCATATCGGTACCAAAAGCAAACTGGAGGATTTTAATACCGGGAAAATCGAATTTATCTCTTAAAGCAACAACCGCGTCCGTAATGACACCAAGGTCTTCGGCAATGATAGGAAGTTCACCCAAATATTTTTTTAGAGTGCTAAAGAACCTTTCCCCTGGAGCTATGACCCATTTTCCGGTTTCTGCTGTAAGTGCATCACCGGGAATTTCCCAGTAAGCCTCGAAGCCCCGAAAATGATCAATGCGAACAATATCGACTAACGTTAGGAGGCTTTTCATTCTATTGCGCCACCAGAGGAAATCATCTTTTTTCATTTCGTTCCAACGGTAAAGCGGGTTTCCCCAAAGCTGTCCTGTTGCACTAAAATAATCAGGCGGAACACCAGCGACAGTTTCAAGGTTTCCGTCTTCATCAACTGTAAAAAGATTTCTATTTGCCCAAAGATCGGCACTGTCATATGCAATAAAGATCGGCATGTCGCCGATAATTTTTATACCTTTTTCATTCGCGTATTCTTTTAAGCTAAGCCACTGTCTGAAAAAATTGAACTGTACAAATTTGTGGTATAGAATATCGTCAGCTAATTTTTCTTTCCATAAATTAAGAGAGCGGGCATCGCGTTTAACCAAGCCCTTATCCCAGCTTGTCCATATCCGTCCCCCGTGAAAATCTTTAGCTGCCATGAATAAAGAAAAATCTTCAAGCCATTCGGAGTTGGACTCACAAAAGATATTAAACTCATTTTCTTGACCGTTAGGGTTTTTCTTAAACGATTCAAACGCCTTCTTCAAAATGAATCTTTTATAATTGATTACATCGCCATAATCTATTTGATGATCGCTTTGATAAGGAATGTTTTCAATGTCATGTTCCTCAAGGAAGCCGGCTTCAGAAAGCTTCTCCGGGCTGACTAAAATCGGATTTCCTGCAAATGCCGAGAAACATTGATAAGGCGAGTCCCCGTAACCCGTAGGTCCAAGCGGAAAGACTTGCCATAGCTTTTGTCCAGCTGCTTCTAAAAAATTAACGAAATTATATGCTTCATTTCCTAAATCTCCGATTCCAAATTTCCCTGGTAAAGAAGTTGGGTGGAGTAATATCCCGGCAGCGCGTTCAAATCTCATTTTTAACCTCATTTTTTTAGTAACAAAAAATAGGAATGATTACACGAAATAAAAAACGGCTCTGTTGAAGAGCCGCTTTCTATAATTTTATTTCATGGGAAATATTTTATCTTAAAAGATTTTTGTCGAGAAAAGAATAAATATCATTCCACGCTTTTTCAGCATCAGATTTGTTATATCCGGTCTTGTTATAAGGATTCATAAAAGCATGTTGACCACCGGGATAAAATTTCACGGTGGTGTTTAACGAATTTTCTTTTGCTGAATTCTCAAAATCATTTACAACTTTAGGCGGAAATACTTTATCGCTATCGCCAAAGGCACAAAGGATTGGGCAGTGAATTTCTTTTAATGAATTCCCAGTATAATTCAGACTGCCGTAACAAACTACGCAAGCTTTTAGCTCAGGGATATTTAATGCTGCTTGAAATGAATAGCCTCCGCCAAAGCACCAGCCAATCGAGCCTATCTTGCTTTTATTTACTTGAGGCAATTTATCGAGATATTGAAAAGCAGATTTTAAGTCAGTTATGGCTCTTGCTTTTGGAAGAGTGCTGCTTAACTCGGCAGCTTCCTTATAATTAGAAGTAACTTTCCCACGGTAAAGGTCAACTGCAAGAGCAACTATACCGCGCTTCGC
>JAJYCM010000146.1 GCA_021778375.1 Bacteroidota bacterium | reverse complement strand
AGTCTCCAGCTTGTATAGGGGATTTCTCCCTTCGGTCGAAATGACACGAAGGAAAATATTGGACTTTTTTGAGTCTCCAGCTTGTATAGGGGATTTCTCCCTTCGGTCGAAATGACACGAAGGAAAACATTGGACTTTTTTGAGTTTCCAGCTTGTATAGGGGATTTCTCCCTTCGGTCGAAATGACAATGTTTACCGAAAGGTTTTTAGGGAAGCTTTTGCTGAAGCGGATTTTAGTAGTGTAGTTGAGTATTCCAGGATGTCCATAATTTTTAATTTTTGTATCTTTCACGTATAATTAATTATTCTTCAAACAAAATAATAAACAGGTTTAAGTGAGTCCTCAGGAAGCATTGTCAAAATATTTCGGTTATGATTCATTCCGTCAGAATCAATTAGAAATTATCGAAGCAATTATTAACGGAGATAATGCGCTTGCGGTACTTCCTACGGGCGCAGGGAAATCTCTGTGTTATCAAATTCCCTCTTTAATTGCCAAAAATTTCTCAATAGTTATATCTCCGTTGATTGCCTTAATGAAGGACCAAGTAGATGCGCTTAACCGCAATGAAGAAACGGCAGCTTTTATTAACAGCACGCAAAATTTTTACGAATCCGAGGAAATATTACAAAAGCTTGCCTATGGGAAGATTAAGATATTATACGTTGCTCCGGAACGTTTATCAAATTTGGATTTTGCTGAGAGGATTAAGAAACTTCAGCCCTCATATCTCTTTGTTGATGAAGCCCATTGTATAAGCGAATGGGGACATAATTTTAGACCAAGTTACAGGAAGATAAATGAATTTGCCGATTACATTTCGATAAAGAAAATTTCCGCATTTACCGCCACAGCCACACCTGAAGTAGTAAAGGATATTGCGGGGCAACTTAGATTAGGAAGTCCAAAATATTTTGTCCGGGGTTTTGAAAGAGATAATCTTGAGTTGAACGTAGTTGTTACAAAAAGGAAAATGGAAAAGTGTTTGGAGTTGATTTCGCAGTTCAAAACACCTGCAATAATTTACACCGCTTCAAGGAAAATGGCAGAAGAGGTTTCTGAATTCTTAAATTTTAGTCGTATTAACTGCGCCTTTTATCATGCGGGTATGATGCCCTTGCAGAGGAAAAGAATCCAGGAAGATTTTATAAACGACAAAATAAAAGTTATTGTGGCTACTAACGCTTTCGGAATGGGAATAGATAAGAAAGATATTAGGCTTATAATTCATTATAATACACCCGGTTCGATTGAAAATTATTACCAGGAGATCGGAAGAGCAGGCAGAGACGGCAAATTATCATACGCTTTTCTTCTTCATGAAGATGATGATATTAATATTCAGAACTACTTTCTTTCTACTTCGCATCCCGATAAAAAGTTAATTGAAAATATCTATAATGCTATATGCGATTACGGTAAAATTGCAATCGGAAATATTTCCGATAGAGAAATTCCTATAAACATGGAGTTCATATCCACTTTAGCGGGCAAAAAAATCACGACCGGTCTTCTCCATTCTACTTTAAAAATATTGGAAGAAGCCGGTTATTTGAAGCTTATATCTGATTACGACAGAAAGCCGCAAATAAAGTTCAATACCGGAAGTGATCAGCTAAAGGAGTTTGTCAAAAATACCTCAAATACAGCATTAAAAGAAACTGTACTTGAATTAATAAGAAATTTTGGCGGAGATATCTTCCGGGAGAAAATAAAATTATCCCTAACTGAATTAGCTTCAAAACTTCAAACAGATCAAAAAGAACTTGAAGAGTCTTTAATTATTCTGGAAAACCTTGGATTCATTACATATAAAAAACCTACAGCAAAGGAAAATGCCGTTCTGATTACTCCACGCATAGAAGCAATAAAATTAAGAATCGATTACAAGAAACTTAACGAAAGTTATTTACGGCTTCAAAAGAAAATCGACACTATGGTCAATTACGTATTCTCAACTGACTGCCGCTTTAGATTCATACTCAAATACTTTGGTGAAGATGTAGAGGAATACCATTGCGGCAGATGCGATCACTGCAAAAGCGGCACCGGCTTAAATGAATTAAATTCGGATTATGTTAAAGAAATAATTTTAAAGACAATTAACTCTGCTAAGGACGGACTAAATGAAAAAATGTTATTCGCAATACTTCGCGGATTAGATGATTCCTTACAATATAAATCTTTAGAGGGTTTCGGTTCTTGCGGTAATTATGATCTTGACGGATTAAAAAATATTTTCCATGAGCTCATTGAGAGAAATTATATAAGTAAACGAGCCGGGTTAAAGAATAATTTATCATTAACAGTAAACGGCAAAAAAATCATTCAGCAATTTGAATCCATTGCCGGTGATATATATTCTGAAGAGAATTATGAAATCAACATTGAGATTTTTAATTTATTAAGGGAAGTGAGATCAAGAGCTGCGAGAAAATTTGTGCAAAGCGGTTATTTAATTTGTCCCGATGATGTTCTTCGAATGATAGCACAGCAAAGGCCAAAGACGCGGCATGAACTTTTTAAGATAAATGGCTTCACCGAAAGGATGTATAATAAGGTTGGTGATGAGTTTATCGAAGTTATTAAAAATTTTGATTTACAGATTGACTCGCCATTTGGGGAAAAAACTGAACCGTCAAAACAGGCGGCACAATTTCCAGCAAACATAAATGAGACATTAAAATTACTAAAGAAAGGGTATTCGTTAAAAGATATAGCACAATTGCGGCAGTTATCAGAGGCAGTTATATCGATGCAGGTTGAGACGATACTGGAATATTATCCCGGGACAAGCATTTCGCATCTTTTTGAAGGAAGTCAATTAGCTTTGATAGAAAAAGAAATTAAAAACGGATATACGGATTTAAAGGAATTAAAAGACAAACTTCCAAAAGAAATTACCTATCCACTAATCAGAATTGCTTTAGCAAAGAACAAGTTTAAAGCTTCTTCTGCTTCTGTAAATTCGACACATTTAATGTAACCTTATCAAAAAATCCAGACCATCTTTTTGGGTCCTGGTTATAGTAATTCACAGTTGATTGATATTGCTCTTGTGTAACACCGTACCTTGAAAGGATTATTGACTTAAAATCCTTTTTAGATGCCGGAGTTGATGCAGTATCCTGGGCAAAAATAAGTTCGGCATAAATATTTACAAACTTGTCTTGCGGAATAATCTTTTTATTCGAGCATGAAACAAAGAATAGAGTCTGAAATATTATTAATAGAATAATTGCGTATTTGATTTTCATTTTATAAGAATATGCTTATTTGACAAATTATTTCATCCGTTTACTTGCTTCGAATAGAATTTTCTTTTCTCTATCGGATAAATTTTGATAACCCGATTTACTGATTTTCTCTAATATCTCATCTATTTCAGATTGTGTAATTTCCTTCACGTCATTATTTACGTCAGAAAAGTCCGCATCCTGCACACCATCATTTTTTTTCTTAAAAGGGTTAGGCGGCATACCGAAAGAATTGAAAATATTTCCCTTATAGCTTCCGGAAGACGACTTTCTAAAACTACGGCTTAAACTGATACCGGAATTTTTATCAAATACGAGGTACAGAAATCCAGCCAAAGCTCCTCCAAGATGAGCAAGGTGAGCGATATTACCGCCACCCGTATCAGCGAAATATAATTCCATCAGAATAAAAATCGGGATAAGATATTTTGCTTTGATAGGAATTAAAAAATAGAGGAAGATATACCGGTCGGGGAAAAGCATTGCGAAAGCCACCAGCACACCAAAAATAGCGCCAGAAGCGCCTATTGTAGGGGCAAGAGCTTCGCCAAAGAGCGGAGGCAGTACTAATTGGAATATACCCGCAACAACACCGCATAGCAAATAGAAGTAAATAAATTTTCGTGAACCCATAAAATATTCAACTTCAACGCCGAACATCCAAAGGGCAAACATATTGAAGAAAATATGAGCGAAGCCGCCATGCATAAACTGGTAAGTAATTAATTGCCAGATGTAGAAATGCCACGTGGTCACCGTACCGAGAGAATTTTGAAGATTTACTCCCTGTAGAGGAATAAGGGCAAAATACTTTGTAATTATATCTGCGAAGGTTAATCCGGTACTGGTAGCAACCTGCTGTCCGATTAACTGAATAAGAAAAACAACCGTATTTATAATGATTAGATTTTTTATCACCGGCGGAAAGAAAGAAAACCCGCCAAGTCCTCTTGGTTTATAATAATTATCACTCACAAGACATTTCCTTTAAATATATTTCCAAAATAAGATGACAGACATCAAAACAATTTAAGCTTCACTTAATGCAACAACACCCGGGAGGACTTTCCCTTCTAAAAACTCTAACGACGCTCCCCCACCGGTGGAAACATGAGAGACTTTATCATCAAGACCTGCTTTTGAAATAGCGGCAGCTGAGTCGCCTCCACCAACTATCGTAATGCATCCTTTTGAGGTAGCATCGACCAAAGCGCCGGCAATTGCGTTGGTGCCTTTAGCAAAGTTATCCATTTCAAAAACACCCATTGGACCATTCCATATAATAGTTTTGGATTTTAATAATTCATTTCTGAAAAGATCAATGGTTTTAGGACCTATATCAAGTCCCATTTTATCAGGTGGAATTTTATCAATACTAACTGCTTCGGCGGGCGAATCATTTTTAAATTCAGCGGCTACGATGACGTCAACAGGTAACAAAAATTTCACTTTTGATTTACTAATTTTCTCAAGTAATTCTTTAGCTAAGTCTATTTTTTCCGCTTCTAAAAGAGAATTGCCAATTTCTTTTCCTTGAGCTTTAAAAAAGGTATAGGCCATACCTCCGCCGATAATCATAGTGTCGACTTTATCTAATAGATTTTGAATAACATCAATCTTACCTGAGATTTTTGCACCGCCAAGAATTGCGCAGTAAGGTCTTGCCGGATTTGAAATTGCGCTGCCCAGATAATCCAATTCTTTTTGCATCAAATAACCGGAAGCATTTTGTTTGATGAATTTTGTAACACCCTCAGTTGAAGCATGAGCGCGGTGTGCGCTTCCAAAAGCATCGTTAACGTATACATCACCCAGCTCGGCTAACTTCTTAGAAAACCCGGCATCATTTTTTTCTTCTTCCTCATGGAATCTTAAATTTTCAAGAAGGAGGACATCGCCGGGCGCCATATTGTTTACTAAGGTTTTTACTTCCTCACCTACACAATCTGGAGCCAATTTTACTTCTTTTCCTAAAAGTTCACTTAACTTTAGGGCAACGGGTTTTAAAGAATACTTAGGATTGACTTTGCCTTTAGGTCTGCCGAGGTGACTCATTAAAATAGCTTTGCCGCCATCCGCAATTATTTTCTTGATTGTCGGAAGTGAAGAGGAAATTCTTCTATCATCGGTAATGTTCAAATTATCATCCAGCGGGACATTGAAATCAACGCGCACCAGAACTCTTTTATTTTTCAGAATTAAATTATCAATTGAAAGTTTTTTCATACTAAACCCTCTTGAGCTATAATTATTTAAACAGGTATTTTAAAGGCTGCATAACATAAGTTACAATAATAAAAGAAAGACGAAGCTAAAGCTCCGTCTTTCTTATAATATATTATTAAGCAATTTTAACTAATAAATCGACCACACGGTTTGAATATCCCCATTCATTATCATACCATGAGACGATCTTGAAGAATCTTTTTTCATCCTTAAAATTATTTTGCAGAGTAGCGAGCGAATCATAGATAGAAGAACGCTGATCATGAATAAAATCTGAAGAGACCACTTCTTCATCAGATACGCCGAGAATTCCCTTCAAATAAGATTCCGAAGCTTTCTTCAAAAGAGAATCGATTTCCGTGATAGATGTATCGCGTGTTGCTCTAAAGGTAAGATCAACGACCGACACATCCGCTGTAGGCACTCTGAATGACATTCCGGTTAACTTTCCTTTAACAGCTGGTAAAACTTCTCCGACAGCTTTAGCCGCGCCTGTAGTTGAAGGGATAATATTTATTGCTGCAGCTCTTCCGCCCCGCCAATCTTTTTTAGATGGTCCATCAACAGTTTTTTGAGTTGCTGTATATGAATGTATTGTAGTCATTAAGCCTGTTTCAATTCCGATTCCTTCTTTTAAGATAACATGCACGACCGGAGCTAAACAGTTTGTAGTGCAAGATGCATTAGAGATTATATTATGTTTCACCGCATCGTATTCGTTATCGTTTACGCCCATAACGATTGTCTTAACATCGCCTTTACCGGGAGCAGAAATAATTACTTTCTTTGCTCCGGCAGTTAGATGACCTTGCGCTTTAGCAGAATCAGTAAACAATCCTGTTGATTCAATTACATAATCTACTCCTAATTCCTTCCAGGGTAACTGAGAAGGTTCTTTGGTAGCTGCAATACATCTAATTTTATTACCATTAACAATTAATACATCATCTTCAGTTAGACTTGCATTACTTTTCTCTGTGGACAACGTGCCGTTAAATCTTCCGTGAACTGAATCGTATTTCAACTGATATGCAAAATATTTTGCATCCGTACTTACATCAACAACGGCAACAACATCTATTTTTTTACCGAGTAAACCTTTGTCGACTAATGCGCTAAATACTAATCTTCCAATTCTTCCGAATCCATTTATTCCTACTTTAACTGACATTCTGAACTCCTTTGATAAATTATTTATTGACTTACAAAAGTAACCAAACCTGGTTTTAATTTCAATTCAAAGAATTGTGCGACACAATATCGGAGTGCAAATCTTAGAAATTATGGTTTGCTATCTCAGCCTTACGCAGGTTTTCACTTTGGAGTAATGGAAT
>JAJYCM010000145.1 GCA_021778375.1 Bacteroidota bacterium | reverse complement strand
CTTCAATTTCGGGTTTGGTGATAGGTTGCTTATACGCTATAATTGCAAGAGTTTCAAGAGCTGCCTGGCTAAGTCTTCTTTTACTCTTTTCAGACGATAAAAATCCTACATACTTTGCATTTTCAGGTTTGGTTGCATATAAAAATCCGTTAGCAACTTTCACAATTTGAAATGCAATATTTTGCACCTCATATTTTTTGTTAAGTTCATCGACGGTATTCTCTATTTCTTCCGGAGAAATACGTGTGTCTTCCCCGTCGATTCCTTTTATAGCTTTTACAATCTCTCCAGAAGATATTGAATCATCTGAAGAAAAAATCAAAGCTTCAATTATTGAAAAATATAAATTATCCATTTTTTATTTTGAATAAGACAAAATCATTAAAGTTTGGCGATTCTTTTATACCTATCATTCCCATTTTCGTTAGTTCAAGAAGCGCTACAAATGTGATCACTATTCTAATTTTTTCCCTCATCTCATTTATAAGACTGAGGAAGTGAAGCTCGGTTTCATTCTCCAAATTGCTCATTATGAATGATATTTGCTCTTCAACTGAAATATTTATCTTTCTTATTTCATGAAACACTTCAGGTTTAATGCCGTCTAAAACTCTTTTAATTGCCTTAGCCAGATCAAAGATAGTGACATTTTTTAAAAGAATTTCATAGTCTGGAGGTGTAATTTTCTCATCTGCAGAATAATTTCCTCTATAATTTATTTTTCTTTGACTTGTTTCGAAAAATGAAA
The DNA here is from genome assembly GCA_021778375.1 of Bacteroidota bacterium. Taxonomy (GTDB): domain Bacteria; phylum Bacteroidota; class Ignavibacteria; order Ignavibacteriales; family Ignavibacteriaceae; genus FEN-1297. The sequence continues at coordinate 6,077 of JAJYCM010000145.1, read as the reverse complement.
GCTCCTCCGACATTTCTTTATATTTTTTATATTCAAGCAATGCTTGAATTAGCTCGGAACGAGGGTCAATTTCCTCACCTTTTTCATCAACTTCCCTCGGTAGAAGCATTCTTACCTTTATATGCATTAATGTCGATGCCATTAAAATAAAATCACCGGCTACTTCAAGGTCGAGCATTTTGATAAGGTTAACGTAATCTAAAAACTCTTTTGTAATTTTCGAAATTGGAATGTCGTAAATATTAAGTTCATCTCTTTTTATGAAAAAAAGTAGAAGATCGAGCGGACCCTCAAACTGATCTAACTTAATTTTATACACAGCTAACCTAACATCATTTTTGTGTGAACTTCTTCCATAGTGATTTTTGCAACAATTTTTGCTTTGTTTTCACCATCATGAAGAATTTCTTTTACTTCGTCAATTCTATCTTCATAATATTTCCTTTTCTCTATAATCGGATCTAAAAATTTTGAAATATTATTTGCACAATTCATTTTACAATCAACACACCCCAAAGCTCCTGACCTGCAATTTCTATCTATCTCATCAACTTCACCCGGATTAAATTTCTTATGATAAGAAAATACAAGACAAATATCGGGATTTCCCGGATCGCCTCTCCTAATTTTAAGGGGGTCGGTTACCGCTTTTTTTAATTTTGCTTTCACCGTAGCAGCATCGTCAGAAAGAAGAATTGTGTTGTTTAATGATTTACTCATCTTAGCATTGCCGTCTAAACCAGAAAGCCGAGGAAATTTAGTTAATAGTGGCTCAGGTTCCGGAAACACTTCACCGTAAATTGCGTTAAATCTTCTTGCTATTTCTCTTGATATTTCAACATGAGGGACCTGATCTTCTCCGACAGGGACATATTGACCTTTATATAAAAGTATATCCGCGGCTTGAAGAACCGGGTATCCAAGATACCCGTAAATAACATTTTCAATATTTAAATCCCTAACTTGATCTTTTAAGGTCGGGTTTCTTTCAAGCCTGTTTACTGTTATCAGCATTGAAAAAATTAAATTTAACTCCGTATGTTCTTTAATTTGCGATTGACGGAACATTGGACTTTTAACTGGATCTACCCCGCAAGCAAGCCAGTCAATCAGCATGTCAATTGAATCCTGGAAAATCTCTCTTGTATCTAATTTTGTAGTCAATACGTGATAATCAGCTATCAAATGATAATTTTCATAATCCTCTTGAAGTTTAATCCAATTTTCCAAAGCTCCTACATAATGCCCAATATGTAACTTCCCGGTAGGGCGCATTCCGCTTAATATTCTTTTTTTTACCATAACATCAAATTACACAATTAGATTCTTTTATTTATAAAAAGTATTTATTTGAATTTTGAGGTTGAAATTTAATTACTACGAAAGATAAAGATAAGGTTTCCAATTTTCATCCAATTTACCGACAACATTTTTTATAAACATAATATGGCTTGGTTTAAATGGTCTATTTAAAAGAATCATATTTGCTTCTACAGGAGTTCTATCGCCTTTTTTATTGTTGCAGAAAGTACATGCACAAACTAAATTATCCCAGGAATCTATACCGCCTTTTGATTTTGGAACAACGTGATCAATAGTCAAAGGTAAATCGCCTCTACCGCAATAAGAACACTTATATTCATCTCTTCTCAATATATTTTTTCTTGTAAGCACAACTCTTTTGTAAGGAAGAGTAATAAATTGACTGAGCCTAATTATGCTAGGCCATGGGAATGTTTTCGATACGCTTCTTAATTCTTTTCTCTTGTCTTGAACAACTAATTCTGCCTTGCCAAGATAAATCAAAACGATTGCTTTTTTTATGTTGCAAACGGTTAAAGGCTCGTAACTTTGATTTAAAATCAAAACTTTTGCATTCAACTTTCCGTTTGTGCGTTTAGCCGGTTCGAAGTCAACCTCCTAATTTGTTTTATCATGTTTTAAATATTTTATTCTTAAGAAAATTCTAAACACTAATAGAAGAATTGAAATAACAAGGAAATACGTGTTAGCTTGACGAGGCGCAATTCTAGTTAACATAATAATAATAAAGAAAACTACAACTGCCAGTGAGCCATAATTAAAAACGTTATATGTTTTTTTAGTGATCGTAATATTTATCTTTCTTTAATTTTTCAATTTATTTATGCGCTAATCATAAAAAGTTGATTTTTAATGTGAAAATATAGCTAAATAGATGGGGATTTTCCAATAAGAAAAGAATTAATGTGATTTTATCTCCCTCATTTTCAAATATTCCGGAATAATTTTCATGATGATTAAACAGTCATCTTACATATAAAACAACTCTTTGGAATTATGAACTACTTGTATAATAAAACATATCGCTCAATTCCATGACTCCCTTACTCCAATTTTTCAAGAGTTGCGAAAGGTGTCTTAATAATTATTTGATAAACACATTTATATTTAAAATAAAAAAGGCTGCATATAAATATTCATAAACAGCCTAACAAGTGACCCCAACGGGATTCGAACCCATATTACCGCCGTGAAAGGGCGATGTCCTAACCATTAGACGATGGGGCCATCAAAAATATTTTTGGGTGAGCGATGGGGATTGAACCCATGACCCTCAGGGCCACAACCTGATACTCTAACCAACTGAGCTACGCTCACCATAGCAACTTAAAAGATAAAACAAGAAATTATAAGAATTCTTATCGCACTTTTTATTTACCTTCGTACGCCCGAGTGGATTCGAACCACTGACCTACAGCTTAGAAGGCTGTTGCTCTATCCAATTGAGCTACGGGCGCAGATCAATTCAAAATGCAAAAACTAAATGTTGCTTTTTTATTTTGCATCTTCATAGTCGGGGCGGTAGGATTCGAACCTACGACCTCCTGCTCCCAAAGCAGGCGCGATGAACCGGGCTACGCTACGCCCCGAAGATTATTTAACTAATTTTAAGAACTTATAAATTTTTCAGATACATTAATAAACTAATAATCAATTTATAAATCTATCTCTTATAAAGATAATAATTATCATTTTTGAGATTTCAAATATATCTGATTACTAACATAAAAACAATGAGTAGAATCGAATTTTCTCAATCTGCAAAATATTTTTTTTCATTTCAGACATAGAGTGGAATAATTTCCATATAAATGATTTCTTATGTAAATTTCTTATCAATTATTCAATAAAATTTTATTCTAATGTATTTTCCGTTTTATATCTCTAAAAAATATATCTATTCAAAAAAGAATTCTAAATTCATTTCCTTTATTTCCGGCTTCTCTATCGCCGGGATTGCTCTTGGAGTTGCAACTTTAATTATTGCATTAAGCATCTTAGGAGGTTTCCAAAGAACAATTACTAATAAACTGGTTGACTTTGATTCACATATACAAATTTCGTCTTATGCAACCACATTACCGGATTACCATTCTTCTTTACCTAAAATCAAAAAGTTGATTTTCCCTTTTGCAAAAAGTGTTAACCCTTTTGTCTCAAAACTTGCAATAATAAGTAGCAATGCTTTTAAGGAAGGTGTTAGCATAAAAGGTATTAGACCGGAAGATACATGGGATGGAATTAGAAAAGATATTATTGAAGGTAGTTTTAATTTATCAATTGTTGCTGGTAAGGCATCCATTATAATAGGGAAAAAACTTGCCGATAAATTATTGGTAAAAGTCGGAGATCAAATTACTGTTTTTGCTCTGAATAAAAACCAAATTCCATCGCCGGATAATTTACCTAATATAAAAAAGTTTGTAGTTACGGGAATTTTTGAAAGTGGAATGTCAATTTACGATGACTTAAATGCTTACGTTAATATTAGTTCGGCTCAGGAACTTTTTAACCTTAGAGATAACGTAACCGGATACGATATAAAGTTAAATAACATTTCAAAGATAGATAGCTTAACATCCATTTTGTCCGACAATCTAAGCTACCCTTACGCGGTTAGATCAATTTATCAAATTCATAGAAATATTTTTACTTGGATCCAACTCCAGAAAAAGCCAATTCCAATTATTTTGGGACTAATAATTATAGTTGCAGTCTTTAATATAGTTGGGACACTATTAATGATTGTGTTGGAAAGAACTAATGCAATAGGTGTTCTAAAATCACTTGGAGCTAAAAGAAGACAGATTATTTCGATTTTTATAATTCAAGGGATATATTTTGCTTTAACCGGTATTTTGATAGGTAACTTAATTGCATTTACACTTACTTACCTTCAATTTAAATTTAGAATAATTAGCATCCCATCCTCTGTTTATTTTATGTCTTCGGTACCAATTTATCTTTCAGCATATAATTTTTTTGACGTTTCAATCTTAACATTTTTTCTTTGCATATTGGCTTCCTTTATCCCGAGCTATATTGCTTCTAGAATTCAACCGGTTTCTTCTTTAAGGTTCAGTTAATGAATTACGAATCCTATATATCAAAAAGATACTTAGTATCGAAACATAAAATTAATTTCATAACTATCATTTCGATGATTTCCGTGTTAGGAATTACTCTCGGTGTCGCGGCCTTGATTGTTGTGCTTTCTGTTTTCAACGGCTTTGGCAGCCTTGTCAAATCTTTTTTGATGAATATGGATCCTCATATTCGTATTGAAATTATATCTCAACAAGGATTCGATAAACAACAAGAAATATATTCGGCTTTGCATCTAATCCCGGATGTAAAATATTATGCCCCTTTCGTCAGCGGGAAAGTGCTTGCTTACAACGGTGGCAATACTCAAGTTGTAAACTTAAAAGGTATCAAACAAAACATCGGCAACGATCTTTATAGCATTAAACCAAATATGTTGTTTGGAACTTACGATTTGTCAGACCGAAATGGAATCCCTCATGTCATTATTGGTTTAACCCTGGCAGACAGATTGGAATCAGTTGTAGGTGATACAATTACCGTGATATCTCCAGTAGGAATCGAGCAAGCCATAACCCAGTTTTCAATGCCAATTGCACAAACTTTTGTCGTAAGCGGAATTTACAGTTCGAATAATAATGATTACGACGCTAATTTTATTTTTTGCAATTTATCAACAGGGCAAAGACTTCTTGGTTACAAAAATAAAGTACAAGGCTACGATGTAAGATTAAACAACATTTCTGAGTCTAATTCAGTCGAAAGTATTCTTAATTCTAAACTCGATTCAAAACTCTTTAGTGTCAACACCTGGTACGATTTCCATAAAGAATTATATATGGTTATGAATATTGAAAGATGGACTGCTTATATCCTTCTTTGTTTGATTATTGCAGTGGCAAGTTTTAATACACTAGGTTCTTTATCTATGTCTGTAATTGAAAAGAAACGCGACATTGGAATACTTCGCTCCATGGGCTCAAGCGAAAAGTCTATCATGAAAATTTTCATGTATGAAGGTTTGCTAATAGGGATAATCGGCACAATTACCGGACTTTTATTGGGATACTTTGTTTGTTATCTACAGATTCATTATAATATTTACCCGCTCGATCCAACTCGATACAAGATTGATTCTCTTCCATTAAAAATTAAAGCTTCAGATTTCCTTTTTGTCTCCGGAGCTTCAATGCTGCTTTCCTTTGTAGCTTCAATTATTCCGGCAAAACGAGCTGCTAAAATTAATCCACTTGAGGCGATTAAATGGGAATAATAATTTATAATATAAAAAGTTAAACAATGAGCAATTCAATTATATTACATACAGAAAATTTAATTAAGACTTACCAAACCACTAAAAATAAATTGGAAGTACTAAAATCAATTTCCATGGATATTACAGAAAAGAAAATTTCTGTTATTATTGGCGCATCAGGCGCTGGGAAAAGTACACTATTGCACTTACTTGGGGGTTTAGACCGACCTGATAGCGGCAAAATATTTTTTAATAACGAAAATATTTTTGATCACAACGATGATAAATTAGCTAATTTCAGGAATAAAAATGTCGGGTTCGTTTTTCAATTCCACCATCTTCTTCCAGAATTTACTGCTCTTGAAAACGTTGCTATTCCTCAAATGATTAGCGGAAAATCTTTTAGTGTTGCTGTCAAGAGGTCCAAAGAATTAATTGAATCGGTTGGATTATC
>JAJYCM010000144.1 GCA_021778375.1 Bacteroidota bacterium | reverse complement strand
CATTCTAGTCTTTGCCTTTTTCCTCTTCAACTCTCTGTAAATATTTATCATAGCAATCTTTATCATATCCGCTGCGGTTCCCTGAATCGGCATATTTATCGCAACCCTTTCCTCGAATTGGCGAACCACGCGGTTGTTACTGTTTATATTTTTTAGGAATCTTCTTCTTCCAAGCAGTGTTTCGGCAAATCCTTTTTCGCGTGCTTTTATTACGGAATCATCCATAAAATTTTTAACGCGTTTAAAGGTATTAAAGTATGTTTCGATAATTTCTTTAGCGTGTGCTTGGGTTACTCCAAGCCTTGTCTTCAAACCAAATGCCCCGATTCCGTAAAGAATTCCAAAATTTACTTCCTTAGCCTTCCTTCGCATATCGGGAGTAACATCCTGAGGCTTTACCATAAACACTAATGCTGCTGTGCTTCGGTGAATATCTTCTCCATTCTTAAATGCTTTTGTTAAACCTTCATCGCCGCAAATACTTGCCATAATTCTTAATTCAATTTGACTGTAGTCCGCACTTAAAATTACATAATCTTTATCTCTTGGAATAAATGCTTTGCGGATTTCTTTTCCCATCTCTGTTCTTACCGGAATATTTTGAAGATTAGGTTCATTGCTCGATAATCTTCCCGTTGCAGCTACAGTTTGATTAAAACTTGTATGAATTCGTCCGGTGTGTTTATTTATTAATCCCGGAAGGGAGTCTGTATAAGTTGATTTTAATTTAGATACCTGCCTGTAATCCAAAATAATATCAATAATCTCATGCTCTCCTCTTAAGATATCGAGGGAGCGGGCATCTGTGGAGAAACCGGTTTTAGTTTTCTTCCCTTTTTGAAGACCAAGTTTATCAAAAATAATTTTTTGCATTTGCTGCGGAGAGTTTATATTGAATTCTTCTCCGGCTAATTCAAATATTTCCTTTGTATAATTATCAAGTAGAATTTGTAAGTCACGACTCAATATGTTCAACACAGATTCGTCGACCCGTATTCCTTCCCGCTCGATATCCTCAAGCACCGGAGCAAGAGGGAACTCAACTTCATAAGCAAGTTTCGTTAGGTTATTCTTTTCAATTTCTTGCTTCAATATTTCATACAGACGAAAAGTTATATCGGCGTCTTCGGCTGAATAATTGGAAAGCTCGTTTGGATTGACATCAAAAATCTTTGTTGGATCTTTCTTTACCCCTATTAAATCAGATAGAGGAATTGGCTTGTAGTGCAGATATTTCTGTGCAAGTTCATCCATTCCGTGTTTCTCATCCGGATCAATAATATAACTCGCCAACATTGTATCGAAGTAAAAATTATTTACTTCAATTCCATAGCTCCTTAAAACTCCGATGTCGTATTTTCCATTCTGGCAAACCTTCTTAATTAACTTATCCTCAAATAGCGGCTTAAATATTTTAACAAACTCATCTACGCTCAATCTATCATTTAAGTCTTTGCTAAAGAGATCTTTTTTGGAGGAGAAAGGATTTACAGCAACAAAAAATCCTTCGCCTGGTTTAGTGGAAAAAGAAACGCCGGCTAAGTTTATATTCAAAATATCCAGAGAATCTGTTTCCGTATCGAAGACGAATAATTCAACTTTCTTCAAAACATCAGCAAGATGTTTTGCAGCTTCTGAACCTATAATCAATTCATACTTAACCTTTGTCTTGTCAAATGAGGAAACCTCTTGATTGGAAATTTCCGGAGGTACACTTTGTGCATTATTTCCGTATATAGTCAGAAGTCTGCTATATAAGTTTTTAAACTCAAGATCTACAAATATCTTTCTTAACCTTTCATAATCCGGTGTTTCAAATTTTGCATCATCAAAGTTCATTTCAAGAGGAACTTCGCAATGAATGGTGGCAAGGTCTTTTGATATAAATGCGCTCTCTTTACCTTCAATAAGCTTTGCTTTTATTCCGGCTTTATCAATTTCGTCAATATGGTTATATATCTCTTCCACTGAACCATACTTCTGTATAAGAGGAATTGCGCCCTTAGGCCCGATTCCTTTTACTCCGGGAATATCATCTGATGAGTCGCCTACCAGTGCAAGGTAATCAATCATCTGTTTGGGCTCAAATCCAAACTCTTCTTTTACTCTTGCAACATCATATACTACATTTTCATCAGTTGTTTTGCCCGGTTTTATTACTTTAACTTTATCAGTTACCATTTGATTAAAATCTTTGTCGGGAGTTATTACGTAGGATTCCAATCCCAACTCTTCAGCTCTTAAAACTGCTGTGCCGATAATATCATCTGCCTCATACTTGGGCAATATATAAATAGGAATTTTCAGCGCTTCAATAATTTCTTTAATACGGTCTATCTGGGGGATCATATCGTCCGGCATAGCCGACCGAGAAGACTTATAGTTTTCATATTTATCATGCCGGAAAGTTTTCTCTTTTGAATCAAAAGCCACTGCGAGGTAATCGGGTTTTGTATCTTCCAAAATTTTTAGGAGTTGAGTTATAAAACCAAACACAGCCGAAGTAGGTTCGCCTTTAGAGGTAACAAGTGGACGATTTATAAAAGCAAAATATGCTTTATAAGCTAGAGCCATTGAATCGATAATAACAAACTTTTTGTTCTTCATGTATTCCTTGAAAATTGAATTACTACAAGTTCAAATTAACGGATTAACCGGTAATTTTCAAAGGGATAAAAGTAAAAGTAAAGTAATAATGGAATAATGGAGGAAAAATAGTCAATTCCTATTTTCCAAAGGTTACGTAAAATGATTTATTAATTGTCAAAAATGGCAGATCTGTTTTAGTACAAGATATAAGCAAGATATGTACAAGATAAGACTGAATGAGAAGTTGTGAATAAAGGCTAAAAACGCATTATTTTATTTTTGCTATTTTGAAGGTGTGACAATTTTGTCAAAGTGATTTTTTGCTTAGGAATGAATTCAAAAAAGTGACCATACAAGACAGGAAAAATAATTATGGGCACTTCTAAATACTATCTTTTATAAAAATTTAACGCAAAGAACCTGTCGTTTGGCAAGTACCTTAGATATGACATACAAGTAATTGTCATTCGAATCCGGCCCTGCCTGCCGCATATGCGTCAACTTAAGAGAATCATGTTCCAATAGAATATAGAATATTTATTTGATTTATGAGTTAATTTAGTATTTTTTTTATGTCATGCCTTCGGCATTCTATTTTACTTTTTCTTTTATTATCTACAATAATATCATCCCTTCGGGATTAAGGCAAATAAATCCCGAAGGGATGATATTATTGTAGAAAAAGGATAAAAGACACAAAAAAAATCCCGTAAGGGATGACATAAAAAGCCATTATAAGGGTCTAAAATCAAAAGAATCGAATCGGTTCTCAGTTAAATAGTCAGCCCTTAAAAGCTATATAAGACATTAAAATAAAATAGATTAAATTGAAAAATGCTAAGGAATAATTGCAAGAATTAATATATTTGCATAAAAAACCTTGCAAAATAAAATGATAAAAAAGACAGAAAAGAAATCACAGATCAGTATGTTCTTCTGCTTAAAGGATACCTTAGATCAGAAACATCCATTATTCATATTGACAGAAAAAATTGACTGGCAGCAATTTGAAGAGGCTTTCAGTACTCATTACTGTTCAGATAATGGACGCCCGGCACTGCCGATCCGATTAATGGTAGGTCTGTTGATATTAAAACATCTGCGTAATATTTCAGATGAAAGTGTAGTTGAGCAATACTCGGAAAATGTTTACTATCAATATCTGTGTGGACAGAGTGAGTTTGTATCAAAGTTACCATGTGAGGCAAGTGAGCTGGTTCATTTCCGAAATCGCATAGGCGAGCAAGGGATAGAATTGATATTCAAAGAAAGCATTCGGATAAACGGTGATGACAGATTTGATCCGGATGTAAGCATAGATACCACGGTGCAAGAAAAAAACATTACCTTCCCGACAGATAATAAATTACACAGAAGAATCATAGCAAAATGTAAAGCGATATCAGAAAAAGAAGACTTGCCGGTACGCCAAAGCTACAGCCGGACACTAAAGAGACTTTCCGTAGATCAGAGATTTCGAAACCATCCAAAGAATCACGGTAAAGCACGCAAGGCAGATAGAAAAGTAAAAACCATAGCCGGAAGATTAGTAAGAGAATTGGATCGTAATTTAGAGCCGAACTCGGAGTATCAAACAGAATTAGCATTGTTTAACAGAGTGTTAACTCAGAACAAAGACGACAAGCATAAAGTCTATTCATTACACGAACCGGAAGTAGAATGTATCTCGAAGGGAAAAGAATCAAAGAAGTATGAATTCGGCAATAAAGTATCAATCATAACGACACAAACGACTGGAGTAATAGTAGGAGCAATGAGTTTTAGGAATCCGTACGATGGACATACACTTAAGCCGGCAATAGAACAAGCAGAAAAGTTGTTGGGGAAAAGCAGTATAAAAACAGCCACAGTAGATAGAGGTTACAGAGGGACGAGTAAAATAAATGAAGTGGCAATTCAAAGTCCCAAACCATTTAACAATAAAACACAGACGAAGTACAAACAGAGCAAATTAAAGAAGCAATTCGGTAGAAGAGCTGCAATAGAGCCGTTAATAGGACATTTGAAGTCAGACCATAGAATGAAAAGAAATTTTTACAAAGGGATAACTGGTGATGCAATAAATGTCATGTTATCAGCAGCAGCCTTTAATTTCAAAAGGATGATGAGAAAATGGGCATCATCTTTTTGGCTCTATTTTTATCGCCATTTTATTTCACCAATTATTTCTTTTTTCAATCAAGTTTTTTACTCCCAAAAAAGAAATTTGGGTTTTTAAGGGCTGACTAAATAACATAGTTACTAAGTTGACGCCTATGTGCCTGCCCCCCGTTTGCGGGGGAGAAAACCCTTGTAAAGCTTAGATGGTCGAATTGAACATGGGATTTCTCCTTCGAGGACCTGCCTACCGAACAGGCAGGCTCAGTCGAAATGACACAATCCTTTTTTTCTGACTACCGGCTGGCAGTTATTGAAGTTTTTAAAAGTGTCTTTACGCCGTTTCACATTATAAAATCTAAATATTATTGGGCAAACATTTTGTACTGTTCATACATCGCAACGGCGGCATCGAATTCAAATCTTGTTCTTATCATATAGGATTGATCTCTTTCAGCAAGAGGACGTTCTACTTCCCATTCCAGATTAGAATTTAATACTTTTTGACTAACTAAGTCCTCTATTACCCATGAGCCGATTTCATTTTTCCTTGATTTCATGGTAAGAAAAATCATTCCGTCAATTTGAAACCTAACGGCTAGATCAAACCATTTAATTTTTTCTTGATCGCTTAACATTTTTATTGTTTTTCGTTTTTTACGTTAACGTATTATCGAAAAATATTCCCATTTTATTAGTGCAAGTGAAAATGGGAAATGGAGTATGGAATATGGTGTCTTGTCTACTAATGTTTCGCCCCGCTGGCACTTCTTTGATATAATAATAAATTATGGTGCAATTTGATAATCACAGTTCATTACGACATTTTTTTGGTACCTTTCAAACTTCAGAGGTTTTACTCTTGTCTTTCATAATTTTTAATTCCACGCATACGTAGCAGGCCACGCGTACGTGGCAGGTCCCGCAAAACGGTCAGAACCGCAGAGCGGTGATATATTAGTAGAAAAAGATGAAAAAACAAATAAAGCTCCGGAGGAGCGACATATAATTATTTTATAGAAGGACTTAACGTACTAAAAGTATTTATTTATCCTCTACGAGGATAGTTTATTTGTTGGATTAATTTGTTTTTACAATAATCAAACATCCACGATGTTTTTAGACCTCATAGAAGTCAAATTATTGTAGCAAAAGGTTTATTTTACATTGGCAAATCCTCGTAGAGGATTAACAAATTCTTGCTTCAGTTACCTTACCAAACTTTTTCTCCGACGGCTTGCAATAGCTCATATCTACCGATGACGTATCGATATAACGCTTCGAGTCTCATTAGTTTTGCCTGAGCAAGAGAAGTCTCAGCGTCGAGAAGGTCTAAGTTTGTCACAGTTCCGGCTTCGTATCGAATTTTTGCCTGGCTTAAGGCAGTATCTGCTTGTTGAACCGCAATATCTGTTGTGTTAAACTTATCCATACTGGAGCGTAGATCGGAAATACCTTTTTGTACATCAGTTTTTACCCGGAGAATAACATCGCTCTTATATGAATCGGCAGCTTGAATATTGGCAGAAGATTCTTGATGCATCTTTTCTTCACGATATCCGCCGAAATAGGGAATAACTCCGGAAAGTGGAATATTCACATTTACTGCAGCCATGTAATTTCCTCTCCAGGCATCCAAATTAGGTATGTATCCGTTCTTTAGACCATAACTAGCCGCAACATTAACTGTCGGATTATACATTGCCGACACAACATTATCATGCGCCTTTTCAGATGCAATTTGATCGTTTGCAGATTTAATTTCATATCTGTTTTGCATTGCAAGATTTATTAATGAGTCGACATTATATTGAACAGGGGACTCGGTAAATTCACCGACCGGTTCTACATTTTCATTTGCGGGTAACCCAAGAAGTTGTCTCAAACTAATTTCAGAATTTGTTAGAGAGTTCTCAAGATTTATTTTTTCTTCTTCAGCGGATGAAAGATGTACTTTTGTTGTAAGAACATCAAATGATGTCGCAGTGCCTGCTTCTACTTTTTTCTTTATTAAAGCGATATGTTCTTTCAAAGTATTTATTGCTTCATTCTGAACTTTAATACTTTGCTTAAGAAAAAGGATTGTATAAAAGGTCTGAGCAGTCCTGTAAGCTAAATCTT
>JAJYCM010000143.1 GCA_021778375.1 Bacteroidota bacterium | reverse complement strand
CACTATGTAATAATAACCTTTTGCGTAAGGTGAGTGATTAGTATTCTTGAAAAAGTGGAATCATGAAATTAAGTGATATTTTCCATTCTTCTATAATTCCAAAGAGTAGTATCTGCAGAAGGTGACTTATTAAAAAAAATATCCCTATATTTTAATACAGGGATATTCAAAAATATTAGTTGAATTTTGGAAAAATTAAAATTTGAAATCTACTCCGAAGTCCAATCCGGAATAGCTTAAAGTTCCAAAGCTAATTCTTCCTGTTATGGCAATTGTAGGAGAGACCCAATATCTTGCACCACCTTGTGCAGCAAGCCACAATCCACCATATGAAGGAGAGGCAAAATGGTAACCACCCGGGCCATTCCAGCTAACAGATCCAGCATCGTATGCAAGAACAATACCGACATATGGATCAAATTTACTCTCGCTTACAACAAAGTGATAATTTCCCTGGATACCAATTAGAATGTTTGTATAACTCCAGTCACTTTCGTTATAACCCCAGTATCTAAATAATCCGCCAACACCAACTAAACCGAAATCTTGCATGTTTATCCCGTATTCGTAGTTTGCACCAAAATCAGGTGTGCTGCCGAGAAACGCAAATCCGATTGATGGTCCCAAATAATTCTTTCCAGCTTCATATTGTGCATTTGCAGTTGAGGTAATTAACCCCAGAGCAAGAATGACCAAAGCAACAAAAAGTAAAATATTCCGTTTCATTGATGTTTCTCCAATATTTTGTTAGAAATTAATTGATATAAATATTAAACCACTTCATTATAATATTTTTTTTTGTAGAAATAAAATTTTAAAGCGTATAATTTTTAGACGGTCAAAACCTATGAGCTTTCTTCATACGTGCCGAATTTTCCGTTATTCCATGATTTTAGCAATTAAAAACTAATTTTGACTATCGTGAAATTATAACCTCTTGATCCAGGTGACAAAACTTACTGCTTCATTAGCATCTTCTTGATATATTTACATGACAACTTTTATCCGGTTAGTTATTATGATTAAAGCAAAAAACCTCACAAAGAAATTCGGCGAGTTTATAGCTGTAGATAATATTTCCTTCAATGTTGAGAAGGCGGAGATATTCGGCTTTCTTGGACCAAACGGAGCTGGAAAATCAACTACAATAAAAATGCTTACCACACTGCTTCATCCCACAAGTGGTGAAATTGAAATAAACGGAATCAACCCAGCGCAGCATCAGGATAAAGTAAGAGAATCCTTCGGTATCGTCTTCCAAGACCCAAGTTTAGATGAAGAATTGACAGCTTATGAAAATATGAACTTTCATGCTGTGCTTTACAAAGTTCCGTTTGATATTCGAAAGCCAAGAATTGAAGAACTTTTAAATTTTGTAGAACTGTGGGATAAAAGAAATGAGTTTGTAAAAAATTATTCAGGAGGGATGAAACGGAGATTGGAAATTGCACGTGGATTCCTTCATCATCCTAAAATTATTTTTCTTGATGAGCCAACTCTTGGCTTAGATCCACAAACAAGAAATTATATGTGGAATTACATTAACGACTTGAACAAGAAAGAACAAACAACAGTATTTTTTACTACTCATTATATGGAAGAGGCCGACCGTGTTGCCGATAGAATAGCGATAATCGATCATGGTAAAATTGTAGCAAGCGGTACGCCTGAGCAATTAAAAGCTCAGACAGGGAAAGACAATTTGGAGGATGCATTCCTTGAGCTAACGGGAAGTAAAATACGCGAAGAAGAAGCTTCGGGACTTGACCGAATGAGAATGCACAGTAAGATGTGGAGGAGAAGGAGATAACAAATGTCAACAATTTATATACTTTGGCTCAGACAAATTAAGAGATATTTGCGTTCTCGATCAAGGATTATAGGAAGTTTAGGGCAGCCAGTACTTTTCCTAGTGGCACTTGGTTTCGGATTTGGACCGATATTTCAAAAAGCAGGGAAAGGAAATTATATTGAATTTCTTGCTCCCGGAATTATAGCAATGAGTATTTTATTTACGGCTATATTTTCAGGAGTTGAAATGATCTGGGACAGGCAATTTGGATTCTTAAAAGAAACACTTGTTGCACCCGTATCGCGCTTAAACATTATGATCGGGCGTGTATTCGGGGGTGCTACAGCTTCGGTGTTTCAAGGAATAATAGTATTAGTCATTTCAATGATAGCCGGCTTTAGAGTTCATTCCATCGGATTGATTTTACTATCATTAGTATTTATGATTTTAATTTCACTTCTTTTCACGGCATTGGGGACTGCTATTGCTTCAATGCTCGAAGATTTTCAAGGCTTCCAGTTAATAATGAGCTTTCTTGTAATGCCTCTTTTCTTTTTAAGCGGCGCATTATTTCCGCTTCAAGGATTGCCTGAAGCTATGAAAATAGTCGCAGCAGTTGATCCATTATCTTATGGTGTGGACGGATTAAGATTTGCGTTAACCGGGGCTTCACATTTTGGAATTGGAATTGATTTTGCAGTTCTAATAATTATTACATTTCTTCTACTTATTGTAGGAAGCTTTTTATTTTCGCGGATTGAAGTTTAGCATTATTGAACATCCATTACAAAATCATTGGTATTATATCCATGATTACGCAAAATTGTAAAAGCTTCATTCAAATCATTTTTAGACATAGCGGAAGTTCGGCTTAAAATCCATCCGTATTTTCTAGTAGGTGTTCCGACAACAACATACTTATAGTCCTTATCCAAGCCGATTATCCAATAATCTCCCCAAAACAATGAGATACCAAATATCCGGACAAAACTAACCTCAAGTTTCGAGTTAGTTTTCTTATCTACAACTTTAGCTATTCCCTTCGCTTCGCTTACGCTTCCGTCTTTTTCAATACAACGGTTAATTACAGCAATGTTACCGTCTTTTCGTAATATATAAGTGGCGGTAGTATTGCTTGCACATTTTTTTTGAAAGCTATTTGGAATCTTTGCGATTTCAAACCACTTACCCACATATCTATTCAGATCAACTGAATCGACAGTAACAGGCTCTCCAATCTTATTAGATGTTTGAGCATTCATAGTACAAGCAAAAAAAATAAAAATTGTGAATATAAGTTTAATGTATTTTGGAATAATAATTTTTGTCATAAATACAACCGGCTAAAAGATAAGATAATATAATCTAAACCTCCAAGATTTTGAAAACCTTGGAGGTTTTAGTTTAACGATTAAATCAGAACATATTTTGAAGCAAGCGTTCCACATATTGGACAGTTCTCTGTTGGTTTTCCAATTTCAATATTGCCACAGACGGGACAAAGATAAAATTCAACTCCGGTTAAATCTTTTCCTTGTTCAACTGCTTCCAAAGCTAATTTATATAATTTAGCATGAACCGCTTCTGCTTTAACTGCATAGCCGAACATTCTTTTGGCTTTATGATTTTCCGATATAGCATCTTCAAGCATTGGCGGATACATTTCCGTGTATTCATAAGTTTCGCCTGCAATAGCAGCTTTAAGATTTTCCAACGTTGAGCCAACTCCATTCAACGCACCAAGATGTCCTTCTGCGTGAATTCTTTCAGCCTCCGCTGTTGTTTTGAACAACCTAGCAATATTAACAAAGCCGTCTTGCTCTGCTTTTTTAGCAAAAGCACGGTATTTTTGATTAGCCTGGCTTTCACCAGAGAAAGCTTCATGAAGATTAGTTTCTGTTTTTGACATGATATCCTCCGTTTATTTTTTGTAAAAAAAGTGAAATATTTTTTTAGTTCGTATCTCACTATACAAAATTATAATCATTTAAAGAATAAAAAAAACGGAAATACCATTGACTGATATTTCCGCAACGGGGGTCTATGTAATAAATATTACTAAGCTGTAGCAGTAAGCAATTCTTCTTGAATAGCCTGTTTCAAAGATTCCTTAGGGAGAGCTCCGACTGCCATCTTAGGCTGTCCTTCTTTTGGTACAAATAATAAAGAAGGGATGCTTCTTATACCAAATGCTGAACCAAGTTCCTGCTCAACATCAGTATTAATTTTATAAAAGTTTACCTTTCCCGCATACTCAACAGATAGCTCTTCCATTACTGGAGCTACCATTCTGCATGGACCGCACCATGGCGCCCAGAAATCGATCACACAGGGAAGATCGCCTTCAAACTTCCATTCTTTATTCGTTTCAAAATTAAAAACTTTATTAAGAAAAGCTTCTTTTGTTAAATCCTCTGGCATATTATACTCCTTTGATATCTTTTATATATTATTAAATTATATTTAAAATTTTAATCCTGCTCTTATATTTGAACAATAGAGTTACCAAGATTAAGGCTAAGTTCAAGTTTATGGAAAAAGTTTTTAGACATTTTCCAAAGCAGTAAGAAGTTTTGATTTTACTTCTTCAGCAATCGCGAGCATATCCTTATTATCAATAAGCTGAGACATTATCATTGGGTTAAAGACAGACACTGCAGTTTTTCCATCCTTTTCATATATGATAACATTGCACGGCAGAAGCAACCCTAATTCTTCTTCTATTTGAAGAGCTTTATGTGCAATAGGGGGATTACACGCACCTAATATTTTGTATTTCTTAAAATCAACATTTAGCTTTTTTTTCATAGTGTCTTTAACATCAATTTCAGTCAATACACCAAAGCCAACTTTCTTTAACTCTTCAGTAACCTTTTCAACAGTTTCTTCAAAAGGCTGGTCTACTATTTTTGAAAATCCATATTCCATTTAATTATTTCCTTTCAAATATTTTTCTAAAAACTCTTTTGGTTTAACACCGAGAAAAACCTGGTTAATCACGCCGTCTTCCACAGCAATCGTAGTTGGTGTTGCTTTAATTCCAAAAACGCGAGCGGTGTTAATATCCTTCGATATATCAACATCATAAACATTCTTGTAATTCGATTGCAGAGTTTTGATAACGGGTGTCTGGGCTTTGCATGCATGACACGAAGGACTGAAAAAATACACAAGACCTTTTGTACCGTTACTTTCCAGCTTTTTAAGATTACCCTTCAAGCCGGTTAGCTTTGTACCTTTAGAACGTTTTGCCGCAATGACCATCACAAATTGCATTAACATAATTAAAGCGATTATACCGAATATTATATAAAGTACTATCATCATAATAATTACTTCTCGCTTTTTTCTTTTGAAGTATTAATGTTGAAGCGGGTGTAGCACGGACAAAATCTGGTGGTGCTAGTAAATACAAAAGCTATTGCCATTAACCCAAGAATTACGGCAGTACCGCCTTGAATAGTCTTTGTTAGAAAAAGAATCAAAACCAGTAATGCTGCCAATCCTCTAAATATCCTATCAATTGTTCCAACATTTTTTTTCATTTTGTTTTATTTAAATCCTTTCGCATTCCATGCGTTAATACCGCCAAGTAAATTTGCTGAGTTAAATCCATGTTTCTTTAGTTTAGATGCAGCAGACACACTTCGGTTTCCGGTTCTGCAATAGCAAATAATTTCTTTATCCTTAAACTTATTCAATTCACCGATTCTGGTTCCTATTTCATGCACCGGGATATGAAACGAACCTTTGATCATGCTAACTTTTCTTTCCTGCGCTGTTCTTACATCAAGGAGAAGAACATTCCGGCTGCCTTTAACTTTCTCTGCTGCCTCAGCTGCTGAATAATGCTTAACCGAGCGTTTAACTAAATATTTCTTTATCTGAACAAATACTATAAGTGCAAAAAGCACTAACAATAAGATCTGTACTACTGACATAAGCCTCACTTAATTATGTTAAATTAGATATGTAATTAAAAAAAAGGATTCACACATTTACGAAAAGATGATATTGAGAATAATACTACAGAATATTCCATAGTTTTAGGGACATCAAAATCACAGCACTTATAAGGACAACTTTAATCCACTTTTCGCCGCCACGCACAGAGAATTTAGCCGCCCAAAATGCTCCCAATGAAGTTCCGGCAGCAAGACTTAATCCGTAACTCCAATTAACATCTCCTTGAAGAATAAAAATCAATAATGCCGGAATCGTGTAAACGGCAACAATAAAAACCTTATGCATATTAACATGCACCAAATTTAACTTCATTAGATAATTTAGAGCCGCCATAAGAAGGAACCCGACTCCGACTTGGATAAATCCGCCGTAAAATCCAATGAGAGCCATTGCAATTACAACTTTCCATGTAATCTTGCTGTTTTCAACTACGTTATTAGTTTTTTTTGATTTAGGAACTATCATAGAAATAATAATTCCAATCATTATCACGCCGAGTATTTTTTGAAATGTTTCATCGCCTATTCTAACTGAAAGTAGCGCACCGGCAATTGCACCCGGTAAAGTAAGAAGCGACATTTTCATGCTTAGTTCAAATTGATGATAATCTTCTTTTTTAAAAGAGTAAACGCCCGTTGCCGTTTGAAGAAAAACACCAACCCGGTTTGTGCCGTTAGCCACAGCAGAATTGAGGCCAAGAAAAATCAATACAGGCAGAGTTAAAATTGAGCCACCCCCTGCGTTAATATTTATAAAGCCGGCAACTACTCCTACGGCAAAAAGAAGCAGGATCGAATGAATTGGGATCAAATTATTTCCAGAATAATAACAAAATAATGCAATACGAATATATAAATAAGTAAATAAATATTTGATGAATTTAATTACCTCTTTCAAACTAAAAAATAAATTACTTATATTAAAATAGATGCATTTCAATCTTTACGTTCAATCAATTACATAAGGAAGAACGCCTTTGCTAAAACAATTATTCAGAACCAAAAGTCTTGATGCGCTTGTTCACGAAGGAGAAGAGCCGAAACATCAATTAAAACGCGTACTCGGCGCTTTTGATGTAGTAATGCTTGGAATAGGTGCAAT
>JAJYCM010000142.1 GCA_021778375.1 Bacteroidota bacterium | reverse complement strand
GTAAAAAGAATGAACCAGATGCTTGAACAATCAAGTGAATGGTACACAGAAGTAAAAAAACTGTGATTAGCTGGGTGACGCATTTAAATTCGATACCCAGGAAGGAAAAATATTATGGCATTTAATCTTAGCAGGTTAACAGTAAAAGCACAAGAGGTTGTACAATCTTCTCTTGAGATTGCTCAAAATTATAATAATCAAATAGTTGAACCGGATCATATACTTGCTGCTTTAATTCAGGAAACTGGAAATATTGCGGAAACAATTATTCAAAAAACGGGGGGAAACATTTCTCGTTTAAAAGTTAAAACTAATGAGCTTCTTGAAAGCCTTCCCAAGGTAAGCGGTTCAGGTGTTAGTAATCAGCAAATGTCCAGTGTGGCGTTTAAGCTATTTGATATTGCCGCAGAAGAGGCAAGAGCATTAAAGGATGAGTTCATTTCGACCGAGCACATTCTGCTTGCACTTTCTTCATCAGACGGAAAGGCGGGACAGCTTTTACGCGATAATGGGATTTCCCACGAAGAAACTCTTTCGGCATTAAAAGATGTTCGCGGCAGTCAAAGAGTAACCTCGCAAAATTCCGAAGACACGTATCAAGCTTTAAAGAAATATGGAAACAATTTGAACGAGCTTGCTAAAGCAGGTAAGCTTGACCCAGTAATCGGAAGAGATGAAGAGATCAGAAGAGTTCTTCAAGTGCTTTCAAGAAGGACAAAAAATAATCCTGTATTAATAGGCGAACCCGGTGTTGGTAAAACAGCAATTGCAGAAGGAATAGCACATCGTATTATTTCGGGCGATGTACCGGAAAATTTAAAGTCAAAAACGATAATGGCTTTGGATATGGGAACTCTTATTGCTGGCACTCAATTCAGAGGACAATTTGAAGAAAGAATCAAAGCAGTAATTAAAGAGGTTGAAGAATCCAACGGTGAAATAATACTTTTTATTGATGAGCTCCATACACTTGTCGGTGCTGGTGCTGTTTCCGGTTCAATGGATGCTGCGAATATATTAAAACCCGCTCTCGCACGTGGTGAGCTTCATGCAATCGGTGCAACTACATTAAATGAATATAAAAAGTATATCGAAAAAGATGCAGCTCTTGAAAGAAGATTTCAGCCTGTGCTTATAACAGAACCTTCGGAAGAAGATACAATTTCAATTTTACGCGGACTGAAAAATCGTTATGAAGTTCATCATGGGGTTAGAATTACAGACGGTGCTATTATAGCCGCAACTCAACTGTCGAGCAGATATATAACGGATAGATTTCTTCCCGATAAAGCAATCGACCTTATTGATGAAGCTGCATCAAAATTAAGAATTGAAATTGACTCGATGCCTGAGGAGCTTGATGTAATTGAAAGAAAAATTAAGCAGCTTGAGATAGAAAATGAAGCTTTGAAAAGAGAAAAAGACGATGCTTCTATTAAAAGACTGGTTGAACTAAAAGAGGAGATGAGTGGACTTGTAGAAGAAAGGAATAAGCTTAAGCTTCATTGGGAGCTTGAAAAGAAAAAGATACAAAAAATAAGAGCGATGAAAAGTGAAGTAGAAGGAGCAAAACTTCAAGCTGAAAAATTTGAAAGGGAAGGTGACCTCGGAAAAGTTGCGGAGCTTCGTTATGGAAAAATTTCTTCATTAGAGAAGGAACTTCATAATGAAACAAATAGTCTCGCTGAAATTCAAAAAAATCAGAGGATGCTTAAAGAAGAAGTTGATGCCGAAGATGTTGCTGAAGTAGTTGCGAAGTGGACCGGGATTCCTGTAAGTAAAATGTTGGAAAGTGAAAGAGTAAAACTTTTAAAATTAGAAGACGAGCTTCACTCAAGAGTTGTTGGACAGGATGAAGCTGTAAACGCCGTTGCAAATGCAATAAGAAGATCAAGAACCGGATTGCAGGACGCGAATCGGCCTATTGGCTCATTTATATTTCTAGGAACAACGGGAGTTGGAAAAACAGAACTAGCGCGCGCACTTGCGGAGTATCTTTTTGATGATGAACACGCAATGGTCAGAATTGATATGTCCGAATACATGGAAAAATTTTCCGTATCAAGATTAATCGGAGCACCTCCGGGATATGTCGGGTATGAGGAAGGAGGACAATTAACGGAAGCTGTTAGGAGAAGGCCCTATTCAGTAGTTCTTCTTGATGAAATTGAAAAGGCAAATCCAGATGTTTATAATATTCTTCTTCAAGTTTTGGATGATGGAAGATTAACCGACAATCAAGGCCGCACTGTTAACTTTAAGAACACAATAATTATAATGACTTCAAACTTGGGTTCGCATTTGATACAGGAGAAACTTGGACATATATCGGAAGATCAAATTGATGATGCAATGGGTGAGCTTCATTCAAAGTTGGTAGAACTACTAAGAAAAACCATTCGCCCAGAATTTTTAAACAGGATTGATGAAGTAGTTTTATTCAAGCCGCTATCGCAGAAAGAACTTAGAGAAATTATTGACATACAAATTAAGCGCGTAGAGAAAATGCTCGGAGATCAAGAAATGTTTCTTGATGTAAATAATGAAGCAAAAGATTGGCTTGCAAGATTGGGTTATGATATAACATTCGGTGCGCGCCCGCTAAAAAGATCGATTCAAAAGCATCTTATTAATCCGCTTTCGCAGGAAATATTAACCGGCAAATTTTCCGGCGGTGATAAAATTTATGTTTCTGTCGGATTAAAAGGGAAGCTTGAGTTTAAAAAGGAGTTGGTGAAGGCAAAATAAGAGTCTATTATTTATATTACATGTTTAGAAGGGGACGATACAGTTGAGCTTTTGAGCCTGAAAAGGAGATATGGAGAAATAGTAGTCCATAATAAAACTATAACCCAAAGACGTCCATTAAGAAAATTATAATCATGCAAAAGCTTTTCCCACGGGTGACCCATTATGAAATGTCCGAATATGAATTCGAAGACAATTGTGACTGTCAACCAAAAAACTCCGACTCGAATCGCTTCCGCAGTTGAGGACAATTTAAGCCAGGGCAGAATTAACCACACATAGATCCCAAAGAATAATATAAAGCTAAGAGCGGATAACTGATGAGCCTCAAGCTCATCGAAGAATAAATTGTAAACAAATTGTCTTAACGAACCATTACCAATTGCTATTACAATTCCTGGAAGCCAGGATAGAAAGTATTTTAATTTCATAAAGTAAATATAAAAGTAAAAATGGTTAGGCGTTATTGATGACTTTTTAGAAATTTTGACTAAAAACACAGAAGGCATCTTATGTAAAAGATGCCTTCTAAAGTGTTAACGACAATTAGAATACCAGGTGGTTACTTCATTAGAATCATTTTCTTAATAGAGACATAATCATTAGAAGTAAGACGGTAGAAGTAAATACCGCTGGGTAGATTACCAGCATTGAACTGAACAGAGTAATCGCCGGGAGCATACATTTGGTTGACTAAAGTAGCAATCTTCTGACCGATTAAGTTAAAGACAGAGATATTGACAGCCTGAGCCTTATCAACAGTAAAGGAAATGACAGTAGATGGGTTAAATGGATTAGGATAATTCTGTTCAAGTTTGAATTGTTTAGGGACAAGTTGCTTGTTTTCAACGTTTGTTAACCCTGTTTGATGACTAGCTACAAGCCAATAAGAGGGAGAAACGTTTCCTACTAACCCCGACATGCTAGCTTGAGATGCTGAGATAACAGTAGCAAAGTTAACTATGTTTACCTTATTTATTACATTTCCATCAAAAAGATTTATGTTCATTTGCCCCGCGCCATAGAAGCATCGAACAATCACTTGTCCGTTGACCACACCCGAAGGAAAGTCTAATACAGAATTAGGCGCTAAAATGGAAGCCATAACATTTATGTATGAAATATGAATAGTATCTGCTTGCGGGAAATTTAAAAGCACTTTGTCGATAGTAGTTCCAGTAACGTCAAACCCTCCTTTCATAGTAACATTCTTGCCTAAAATATTAACAATTACCGTCGAACCGCTTGGAGCGTCAATCGTAACATTATTTGCGCTTGAGACTAAGCTACCGTCTACGTTGAAAACGTTAAGGGTGTCATTATGTCCGTCAAGTTCAACGTGGTTGTATTCATCCATTACAGTATCCGTGCTTACAAGTGCGGAAAGTTGATTAGATAAATTTTGCAAATGAGTTCTTGCTTGTTCGAAATCAATTACAGAGTCTTTAACAATACCGCTATCGGCAGTAAACTGAGTGGTATTGGTAATATAGTTCTGGTAAACAGCTCTACCGTTAATAACTGCACCACTTATAAAGGTAAGATGATTACCGACGACAAGGACATCTCCCGAATTAGGTGGTAAATCATAGCCAACGCTGTATTTTCTTAAGTCGGCATATCCTCCGATTGCGGCTTTTCCTTGAGTATCGGAAGAAGGCTGGATTAAAGTATCCAGTACGAATAAATTAAATCCATTAGCAGCTCCAAGATCATATGTTAAAGAAGGAACATTATTATAGTTAACTTTTACTTTTATCAATAAAGTTGCGGAATCGTTTGCCGCAATAGTACCGGCATTCCAAACTCCTGATACTGGGTCATAAACGCCGGAAGGAGTGGAAGATACAAAGTCGAGCGGAGAGGATAATTGATCTGAAACTTTTACATTTTGAGCATCTCCGTTCCCGGTGTTCTTTACAAGTATAGTATAATTGATTACATCTCCATTAACGGCATTATTTTTATCGGCAGTTTTAGTAACGACTAAGTTATATGATCCCGACCAGTTGACAGATTGAGAAATAGTTCTGGAGGCAACGGTAGGGGTAGCTAGTATTAGTTTTTGTTTACCGTTAGGGTCGGCGACGTTATAATATTTTGTACCCGAGGGTATTCCGACAATACCGGTAGCAGTAATTGTTGCGGTGGACTGGCCAGCAGACGGAGTTAAGGTTATCTGCGGAGTCACGCCTTCACTGTCAGTGGCCGCAGTAGACATGCTTAAAGTGCCCTGAGTGGTAGTTAGAGTAATTTGAACATTAGGCATAGCCAATCCCTGATCATTAAAAGCCTGAACGGTAAAGGTAACAGGCGAACCTGTAGTAAAGGATTGAGTGGGGATATTTATAACAAAAGTTTTAAGACTATAGTTGTGAGCATAAGTAAGGGCATCGATAAGGATCTGGTTTGCTCTTAGTTTAATATCACTAATATCGCTATTGTTTTGTCCGGACAGAGAGCTAATGTTCAGGCTATCGGTTAAATGCCATAGAACAAGCTGCACAGCCGCAGCTTCACGATGAACATCGCTAAGCATTTCAGGATAAGAGGTTTTGAACGGGTAATAATTATTTAATATATAAGACAGAGTATCGTTTGTAGATACAACATCCTGATAATCACTGTTATATGCCATGTGGTGATAAAGATCGATGCAGTATAAGCTTGTAGAATGTCCATCAACTTCGGCAGAATAAGTACCAGTAAAATATGTATCATTTACAGGCCATGGGATGAAAATCCCGACGCCGATATTTTGTCCAGTTACTTGAGCAATGCTTTTGGTTTTAGCATTGATTCCTACACTTATTGTAATTACAAAAAATGTAACTATTACAGCAAAAGTAAACTTCATTTTCAATTTAAATACTCCAGCAAAATTATTTTCTTAGTACCTACGCTAATATTAGGCCAATTAGAGGTGATTCAAAATTGATAGATATATAAGTCATTTTGAGAAGGTATTGTCTTAGAATGGAACTATTTATCAAATTGAGGTTGTATAAGTAGGAATTACAGAATAGTTAAAATTGGTGAAAGAATAAACTATAGTTTCTCTTTTTGAACATCTGGAGGAAGATTAAATCCCTTTTTCTCCATCTTGCCCCAGCCGCGATTGCCCGCGATATAATCAATAGTAGCCTTAAACCGCCACCACGTTACAAGTTGACGATAGCCAAAGTTCTCAAACAATGCAGCACCAAACAAAACAAAAAGGTCTTTTAGTCGGGGATATTTCTTAAATGATATTTCTTCTAAAATTACTGAAAGAATTGAGAGCACTATTCCATACAGGATTACAGCAGATAAAAATGCAATAGCAAACGGAGTAGAAACAACATTAAAAAGAAACGAGAAGAAAAAAACAAAATAACCGGTTATTTCTATCAGAGGTCCGATCATTTCAAAAAAAACATAATATGGAAAGCCAATTAAACCTAAAGCGCCGTACTTTGGGTTGAAAAATAATTTCATGTGAAGTCTTAGGCTATCGATCGTTCCTTTTTGCCAGCGGATTCTTTGACTGCGAAGAATTTTTAATCGTTCAGGCACTTCTGTCCAACAGACAGGGTCGGGGATAAATGTAATTTTTGTTTCCGGTTTTTCTTTTCTAAATACGCTATGCATACGTAAAATTATTTCCATATCTTCTCCGATAGAACCTTCTCTATATCCGCCGATATTTATTAGCGCATCTCTTGAGAAGCAGCTAAAAGCTCCCGAAATAATCATTACGCTGTTCAAAACATCAAAGCCATTTCTTCCAAATAGAAATGCTCTTAAATACTCAACCGTTTGGAAGCGCGCCAGCCAGGAATTAGCAAGACCTATTTTTACCATATTGCCATGGTTTATTTTGCATCCGTTGGCAACTCTGATAGTACCTCCGACTGCGATAATATTTTCATTTTCCATAAACGGGCGAACGATTTTTAATAAGCAGTCTCTTTCCAATATTGAATCGGCATCAATAACAGTAATCAAGGGGTTTTTTGCGATGTTTATACCTGCATTTATAGCATCTGCCTTTCCGCCGTTAATCTTATCCACAACAACCAGGAAAGGATATTCGTGCGACATATACACTGCTTTAATCTGTTTTGATTGCAACTTGTAAAAAGGGATAAATGACACCTGGCGAATTGAAAAATTGTTAAATATTTTT
>JAJYCM010000141.1 GCA_021778375.1 Bacteroidota bacterium | reverse complement strand
AGCAATAGGCAGAGCCATTAATTCGTGATACCACATATCGCGTCCTGCTTCCATATTCACCGGCTCGCCGGTACGTTTAACAACGAGAACGCTTTCTACAGTAGCAGCCCGCTGCAGAGCTTCATCCGCAATCTTTTTAAGCTGAACAACTTTGCCTCTTTGGTATGAGCCGTCTGCTACTATTAAAACCTTTGACTGGCTGTCTTCCAATCTTTCATGAAGTGACTCGACAGAAAAGCCGCCGTATACGACAGAATGAATAGCGCCTATTCTTGCACACGCAAGCATACCTATCATAAGTTCTGGTATGCGTCCCATATACAAAGTAACTCTATCGCCTTTACCAACCCCAAGACTTTTAAGAACGTTTGCAAACTTGCATGTTTCTCTTCGGAGGGAAAAATAAGAGAATGATCTAAACTCTCCGTTTTCACCTTCCCAGATTAATGCTAACTTATTGCGACGGTAGGTTTCAACATGAACATCGAGACAATTGTATGCAATGTTAGTTTTTCCGCCAACGAACCATTTATAAAAGGGTTTGTTAGAATCATCTAGAACTTTATTCCACTTTCTAAACCAATGAAGATTTTTTGCTTCTTTTTCCCAAAAACCTTCATAATTTTCCGAAGCAAATTGATAGATACTGTCACATTTCGCATTTGCATGTTTAATGACTTCTTTTGAAGGATAATAAACATCACCGGAAAGCTGCTGATCGCTCATACTAAAGAGCTCCCTTCTAAGTTTAAGTTTAAGATTAAGTTCAAGTTATTAGTAAACAATTGTTCAATGTCATGGATTTATATGTAATTGATTGTTGAAATTAAGATAAGCAAAATTTAGAATCAATATTAGGTTAAAGAGAATTTTTACTTGGTTTGATTAATGTTACATCCATTTGCCAGATATGATTATTAGTTTGTTTGTATTCTTATACTTATATAAGTTACCAGTGAAAAATTATCGGGGATAGAGATGTTTAGAAAAGTATTCTTTGTTTTAATTTTTTCAGGTCTATTATTTAGCCAGTCCAATAAAGTTGTTGTTTTGACTCTTAACGGAGCAATTAATCCCGCAGCTTCGGATTATATTAAGTACGGGATAGAATATTCTGTTAAAGAGAATGCTCAGTGCATGATATTAAGGCTAAACACTCCCGGGGGACTTCTTGAATCAACACGAGATATCGTTTCAAATATTCTTCAATCACCAATTCCCGTAATTGTTTACGTAGCTCCACAAGGATCGAGAGCGGCATCTGCAGGAGTATTTATAACTTTAGCGGCAAACATAGCCGTAATGGCTCCGGGCACTAACATAGGAGCGGCACACCCGGTTTCGCTTCAAGGGAAAATGGATTCGACTATGACTGAAAAGGTTACAAACGATGCAGCGGCATTTATCCGGTCTATTAGCGAAAAAAGGAAAAGAAATGTTAAGTGGGCTGAAGATGCCGTAAGAAACAGTATTTCAATTACCGAATCAGAAGCCTTGAAAGACAGCGTAATCGATCTTATCGCAAATAATTTAAACGATCTTTTAGCAAAAATAGACGGGAAAGAAATAACCACAGAAAGCGGCAGCGGAACTCTTCATACCAAAGGAGCAAAAATTATCTATGTTAACATGACCCTTCAGCAAAAGCTTCTTAGTCTTCTAAGCGATCCCAATATTTACTATATACTTTTTATGCTCGGTACACTCGGTTTGTTATTTGAATTATATAACCCCGGTGCTATTTTCCCGGGAGTAATAGGAGTTATCAGTTTGATATTATCTTTTTATTCGATGAATACTTTACCGATAAATTATGCCGGACTCGCTCTAATAATTTTCGGAATAATTCTTTTCGTTCTTGAAATTAAAATTATAAGCCATGGAATATTGACTGTCGGAGGAGTAACATCTCTTGTTCTCGGATCATTTATGCTAATCAATACTAATGCAACACTTGGCGGGATAGACATATCCTGGGAACTTATAATACTTATTGCTGTATTAACCCTGGGATTTTTTCTCTTCGCCATTGGATACGGAATTAAAGCTCAAAGACTAAAACCAAAAACAGGCAGAGAAGGCATAATCAATGCGACCGGAGAAGCTATTACCGACTTAACTCCAAATGGGCAGGTGCGCGTGCATGGGGAAATCTGGAATGCGGAAAGCATTGACGGAAATATTTCTAAGGGCGAAAAAATTGTGGTAACTGTAATCTCTAATCTTAATTTAAAAATACGCAGAGCCAAATAAATATTGTTTGGCAGAAGGAGGCTTTAATGGATACAATTTCTATTTTCTTTTTTATCATTGTCTTTTTTGTGTTGTTCATACTGAGTAACTCAATTAGAATTCTTCGCGAGTACGAGCGAGGCGTTATATTCCGCCTTGGAAGATTGATCGAGACTAAGGGTCCCGGCATTATCCTTCTTATCCCAATGATAGACCGCATGGTAAAAGTAAGCTTGCGAACAATCGTAATGGATGTACCTCCTCAGGATATTATCACTAAAGACAATGTTTCCTTAAAAGTAAATGCGGTCGTTTATTTCCGAGTTGTGCAGGCGGAAAAGGTAGTTGTTGAAGTTGAAGATTATTATTCAGCTACCTCCCAAATTTCCCAGACTACTCTGAGAAGCATAATCGGGCAATCAACACTTGATGAACTATTATCAGAACGGGATAAAATCAATAGAGAGCTTCAGCATATTATTGACGAACAGACAGAACCTTGGGGTGTTAAGGTATCTGTAGTTGAAGTAAAGCAAGTTGATTTGCCGATAGAAATGCAGCGAGCAATAGCAATACAAGCGCAAGCTGAAAGAGAAAGACGCGCAAAAATTATTAATGCCGAAGGCGAATTTCAGGCAAGTCAAAAACTATCTGAAGCCGCTGAAGTAATTGGCAAATTCCCGGTTGCTATTCAATTAAGATTTTTGCAGACGTTAACCGAAATATCTTCGGATAAGAATTCAACAATCATCTTCCCTGTTCCGATCGATTTACTTTCTCCTTTTATGAATAATACTAAGAAAGAATAATTTTAATGGGCGATTCATTTCGCCCATTATTTTAATACTGCGTACTTGTTTAATTTACTTTTATGAACTTATCTTTATATTTAACGATTTTAAAAATTTTATGCCATCACCAAAAGAAATATTAAAAGAATATTTTAATTATGATTCATTCCGCGGTCTACAGGAAGAAATTATAATCAGGACAATCGAACAGCGGAAGCATAGTTTGGTTTTAATGCCAACCGGAAGCGGCAAATCATTGTGCTATCAAATTCCGGCTTTGTATTTTGAAGGTGGGACGATCGTTATAAGCCCACTAATTGCCTTAATGCAGGATCAAGTTGACGCATTAAGAAAGAAAAATATTGCAGCTGCGTTTATTAACTCTACATTGTCTAAGAAAGAAAGAGAAGAACGACTTGAAAAGTTCCTAAACGGAAAAGTAAAATTATTATACGTTACACCGGAGCGATTTAGGAAAAGTGATTTTACCGATAAAATCGAAAGTGCAAAAATATCTCTTTTAGCCGTTGATGAAGCACATTGCATTTCAGAGTGGGGGCACGATTTCCGCCCGGATTATTCCCGAATCGGCGAATTTAGAAAGCTAATTGGCAATCCTTTAACGATAGCACTAACGGCTACCGCAACTAAGGAAGTTCAAGTAGACATAATTAAAAAACTCAATCTTCATAAAGATGAAACAAAAATATTTCACCAAGGGATAGAGCGTCCGAATCTTCGCCTTGAGGCGGTTGATGTTATTGATGAAAATGAAAAATTTAAGGAAATAAAATCTGTGCTTGATAATTATTCCGGTTCCGGAATTATTTATTTCTCGCTTATTCAAACGCTCGAAAAGTTTTCTTTAATGCTTCGGGACAAAGGATATAAACATAGAATTTATCACGGTAAACTGCCGGATAAACAGCGCAAACAAATGCAGCGCGATTTTATAAACGGTAAGGAGGATTTAATTCTTGCGACTAACGCTTTCGGAATGGGCATCGATAAACCGGATATACGCTTTGTAATTCACGCTGAAGTACCCTCCTCGATAGAATCTTACTATCAGGAAATAGGACGCGCAGGAAGAGACGGAAAAGATTCTCTTTGCAAATTGCTTTATAGTCAACAAGATCTTTATATACAGATGGATTTTATAAAATGGTCTAACCCCGATGCAGATTTTTATTCAGCACTTTACGATCTAATAAAACGAGATATTGAAGTAATTAATTCAGACGGGTTTGAATTTCTCCGCGAGCAAATGAATTTCAAGAATCGAAATGATTTTAGAATAGAAACTGCGTTAGGGATGCTCGATAGATACGGGGTTACTGAAGGTCAGATTGAAAATCATAATCTTGAAATAACAAATGGACTACCGCATGAACTTGAAGATGAATCAAAACTGAAAGAAAAACTTTTAAGCGATAATAAAAAATTGCTAGCGGTAGTTAACTATTTCAGGAGTGAAGACTGTAAAAGAGTATTCATATCCGATTACTTCGGGTTCAAGGATGAAAAGCCCTGTCATAACTGCGATAACTGTTCACTTAATTTTAAACAAGAACATAATAGATAATAATATGCATAAGGATATTGAATCAGTAGAAGAACTTGAAAAATTTATTTTTGATAACCCCGGCGCTGTAGTTTATTTTAGCACACCTACTTGTAATGTATGCAAAGTACTTAAGCCAAAATTAATAGAATTATTAGAGCTTAAATTTCCTTTAATGACATTTGCTTATGTAGATTGCGACAAATCGAAAGAACTTGCCGCACAGAACAATATTTTTGCAGTGCCGACTGTATTGTTTTTCATGGACGGGAAAGAAATAATAAGGAAGTCAAGGAATTTAAGTCTAACAGAACTTGAGGGAGAAATAAATCGTCCATATTCACTTTTTTTTAGTTGATTTATTTATGTTAAACCCATTTATCTTATACCCGATATTATTATTTACAGGTTTCTTTGCCGGACTAGTCGATTCAATAGCTGGAGGGGGCGGTTTAATTACAATACCCGCCTTGCTTAGCGTAGGCTTTCCGCCGCACATAACACTTGGCACAAATAAATTTCAATCCAGCTTCGGAAGCTTTACCGCTTCTTATTACTACGTTAAAAAAGGCGGGGTAATATTAAGAGAAGCGGCACTTGGAATTTTTTTCACTTTCATCGGAGCGGCTGTAGGTGTTTGGGTTGTGCAACAAATTCCAGGAAAAATATTAAATAATATTATTCCATTTTTACTAATAGCAATAATCATTTATACTTTTACAAAGCCAAATCTTGGCGACATTGATATCCATCCGAGACTTTCTAAAAAGGTTTTTTATTCTATCTTTGGATTGCTATTAGGATTTTACGACGGCTTTTTCGGTCCTGGCGTGGGCTCCTTTTGGGCAATTGCTTTCGTAACACTTTTAGGATTTAATTTTACAAAAGCAACAGGCTTTACTAAAGTTATGAACTTCACAAGTAACATTGTATCATTTTTCCTTTTCTTACTCGCAGGTCAAATAATATTCTCAGCCGGTATTGCAATGGCAATCGGCGAAGTGCTCGGAGCAAAAATTGGATCTGGTTTAGTAATAAAAAAAGGGGCGAAGTTTATTCGCCCCGTTTTTATTTCTGTCGTAGTCATTACGACACTTAAATTACTATTTGATAGATATCATTGAAATTACTCTTTCCAGTCAGGAATTCTTCCGGGCGTCCAGGGTGAACCGGCAGCTTCCATTTCATTTTCTAAATTCTTTAAATCTACATTAATCAAATCTTTAAGTTTAGACAGAAGTGGCGAGAATAATTCTCCGGCATTTTTATAAGCATTCATATCCGTTTGCGTTGGGGCGGATGTAGACTGCCATTCATCTCCAATAATTCCCTGCACTCTGTCAACTATAGACGGCGGTACATTTATATTTCTATTTATTAAACTCTTATCTCCCGTAAGCTGACGAATAATTTCTGCCGTTTGTACTTCAATAGAATCGGCTTGTTTCATCATGCCAATAGCAGCGCTTGGAGTATTCTGCAAAGCAGTGTTTATCAATTTGATTTTCAATGAAAGATTATTAGCAACATTCACAGCGCCCATTACGGCTCTATTCAATTCAGAAACTTTCTTCTGAAAATCTGCAAGAGCATTTTTATCGCCTGCATCCAAATTAGAAGCGCCCAGGACTTCAGTCGTAAAATACTTTGGACCGTTCAACTCGGTAATTACTCCGTCTACGCATTTTGAAAGTGAAACGCTATAAGTTCCGGAAGGAACGAGCATGCCGCTGCTTGTATTCGAAAACTCTTTACCCGGGGCTTTCACCGGATCAGTTGAAGGATAGCGCAAATCCCAGGTAATTCGTTGTATGCCTGCATCGGCTTTAGCTGTTAATTTTCTGACAACATTTCCTGCATCATCATAAATTGTAAATAAGAGATAAGGAGTAGGCTCGTTATCCTCGGCACGAAGTTCTGCGTTCGACGGGAATGGAACGGGCTTATCTTCTTTAATTAACTTTGCTTCAGCCTCGCGCCGCAATTCCTTTTTTGTTTTGATTGATTCTTTTAGGTAATAAGTAAATGTTGCGCCGAAAGGCGGATTGTCTGCAGTATAGTAACCAGCTCCTTGAAATGCCTTGCCGTTATCACCGAGCGGTTGTGAAGGAATATATAGCAATGGATTCTTCACAGGAAAAAGCATACTTGATTTCTGCAATGAATCCGCTGTAAGTTCACGAAGTGGTGAATAATTATCAAGTATGTAAAATCCTCGTCCGAAGGTAGCAACTGCCAGATCATTTTCTCTTTTTTGAATTGCAAGATCCATTACTGCAATTGTCGGAAGCCCGCCTTTTAACTGAACCCATTTTTTGCCGCCGTCAATAGTAAAAAATAAGCCAAATTCAGTTCCG
>JAJYCM010000140.1 GCA_021778375.1 Bacteroidota bacterium | reverse complement strand
CAATGGTTTTGTATAAATAATCGTTTGATTCTACTTGATCGCCCTGGCATAAAACTTTTGCGTAAAATGCTTTTTTATTTTGAAAATTATTTACAATGAAATTGGAGTTAAGTATTATTGACTCGTCGGGAGTTAACTGAAGTTGATCAATGTTTGCAAGTAAAATATCAGGCAAAGAATCAAGATCGGTATCTTCATAAAGTTGTAGAGAAAATATTTCAGTTTTCATACCATTATTTTGAATCTTCACTCCAATAGTAAAGCTTTCGCCTTTAGAGGGAAACGACGGATTGAAAATTATTTCGGTAACGGCTAAATCAGATTCTTTCGGCGAAACAGAGTTTAAGAATCCGGGCGTACCATTAATCTGCAAGGAATTTTTCCAATTTGATTTTGAGCTATCCCCCATTCCTAAAATCTTTTCATCAGAAAATCCTTTATCGTTATTTGCTGAATATATGTATGTGTCAAGAGTATCATTGGAAGGGTTTAGCAAACACACTTGTCTATCAATGGTATTAGCCATTCCCGATGATCCGAAAGAATTATCTTTTATTTTTAATATTAACGTGTTTTTAGGAATTATTGAATTGTAAATTCCGGTTGTAATATCATAATCACCTTCAAGAATAACTGCATAGGATTTTGGAGGAAGTACCGTACCGAATCCTGTTGAAGTTATTATGTTTGGCTGAGAGGAATAATATTTAAACTTAAAATTATTCAAATTCACATAATCATTTTCACTTGTATTATACACCTCAACGAACTCATTATGACCGGTTAGCGGATTAAACATTACTTCATTAATAGTAATTGGATTTTTTTGCTGCGGGAAAAAATCGATAGAAACTATCAGAATTAAAAAAAGTAGGAGTTTTTTCATGATATCCCCTTACAGATTGATAAAAATATTACCCAAACAATAATACTAAATTTAGATAAAATTTTTCTCAAAATAAAAAGTAACTAATATGATTTTGAGATTAGCTCAAAAAGAAAATTAGGGATTATCTTCAATAATTTAGCACCTATTAAAGTTGGGAGAGGAAACTGTATTATCCTTTTTTCATTCTTTATTCCGTTAATAATAATTTCAGCTGCTTTTTCGACATTCATTAGGAAAGGCATTTTAAAGCTATTTTTGTCAGTCATCGGGGTTCGAACGAACCCCGGTTTAACGGTAATAACCTTAATGTTATACCTTTTCAATTCAATTCGCAGGCTTTCAAGAAAGATAGATGCGGCTGCTTTGCTCGCACAGTAAGCACCGTTTTGAGGAAACCCTCTACCGTCAGCCAAGCTTGAGATGCCTACAATCCAGCCATTTTTATTTGCTATCATCTCCGGAATTAATTCTTCAGCAAAATTAAACAATCCAATAACATTGATATCGAAAATTTCCTTTGCTAAATCACTTTTAAAGTTTATTATCTTTTGCGGAATACTTATTCCGGAATTTAAAATTGAGACATCAACTTTTCCGAACGTGTTTTTGAATTCTTTGATAGCTGACTTAACTTCATCTTTTTTACTAACATCGCATTTGATAGATAATATTTTAGCTTGTGAATTTATGAAATTTTTTACTTGTTGATCAATAACTTCTTTTCCTCTGGCAAGTAGGGCAAGATTGCAATTTACCGAAGCAAATTTCTTAGCTAACTCCAAACCTATTCCGCTTGAAGCACCCGTTATAAGAATATTTTTATTTTTTAGTTCCAGCATTTTTCCCTCTTCCTTGCTATTATAATCTGGGACAAAAATAATAAAGAATCATGAATAATAAGCTATCAATTCTGAACTGTGGACTTTTCAATTAAAGAACAAATTATTATCTTTCCATCAAAAATTATTCCAATGTTTGTTAGTAATTTTATTCGTATTGAAGATATATTAGTTCGCCCAGAGATTGCAGAGACCAAGTTTGCATGCGATTTAGACAAATGCAAAGGATCTTGCTGCACTTTGGAAAGCGAATATGGTGCACCACTTTTGGAAGAAGAAATAAAAAAAATTGTTGATGTATTAGCAAAAGCAAAAAAATATCTTCCAAAAAAAAATATTCAAATTATTGAAACCGATGGTTTTTTTGAAAACAAAGAAGGTGAATTTTTAACGCGGAGCATCGACAACAAAGATTGCATTTTTGTATATTACAATAATGGAATAGCAAAATGCAGTATTGAAAAAGCTTTTTTTGAAGAAGGAACAGATTTTAGAAAACCAATTTCATGTCATTTATTTCCGATTCGCGTTTCTAAATTCGGAGGTGATGTTCTGAGATATGAAAAATTTAGCGATTGTGCCCCCGCATTGGAGAACGGTGTTAAGAACAATATCAAACTTTTAGATTTTTGTAAAGATTCATTAATAAGATTATATGGGAAAAAATGGTATTCAATTTTAAAAGAAACGATCGAGTGAAAACATGTTATCTCTAAGTCAAAAACTTTCGCAGCAACAGAAATTATCGCCGCAGCAAATACAATATCAAAAATTGCTTCAACTAAATACCATGGCTCTTGAGCAAAGGATTAAAACTGAGCTTGAACTAAATCCAATTCTCGAAGAAGTGATGGACGAGGAGATGGAAATTACAATAGATTCCGAAGAGAAAGATAAGAACGATGAAACCAGTGAAGTTGATGAAGATTATGAAAATAATTCCGATGAAGAATTCGAGCTAGAAGATTTTATGAACGATAATGAATTTGAAGGCGATCGTTCAAACAGAAGTAAAGACGATGAAATTTATCAACCCCTGGCTCCTGCAAAAGAATCAATTAGCGAACATCTTCAAGAGCAATTAAGGATGATTAGTCTTGATGTGAATATGTTAATGTTAGGCGAGGAAATTATAGGGAATTTGGACGCGGACGGATATTTGAAGACAAGCTTACCTGAAATTTTAAAAGAACTTGAAATGTTCGAACATGTGAGTATTGAGCCTGAGGTTGCTGAAGCACTGCTTAAAAGGATTCAAACATTTGACCCGGTAGGGATAGCGTCGAGAAATTTGCAAGAGTGTCTTCTTGTTCAATTAAGAAATTCTTCTCACGATCCTTACTATTCATATCTTGCTGAAGAAATGCTTGAAAAACACTTTCGTGATTTTACACAGAGGCGTTTTGATTCCATAAAATTAAAAATGAATTTGACTGACGAAGGATTAAAAGCCACAATAGATTTGATTCAAAGCTTAAATCCAAAACCGGGCGAAGGGAATATAGAATCGGTTGAGATGAATCAAATTACACCGGATTTTATAATTGAAAAAGTTGAAGATGATTTTATAATCACTTTGAACGACCGCAGCGTTCCCTCCGTAACATTAAGCAAAACTTATCTGGAAATGATCGACTCAAATAAAAGGACCAAGAAAACTTCGGAAAGGGATAAGAACACTTATAAGTTTTTGCGTGAAAAATTTGAATCAGCAAAATGGTTTATCGCATGCATCCAGCAGCGACGTGAAACCCTAATGAAAATTATGCAGGCAATTGTAGAAAAGCAGTATGAATTTTTCGATAAGGGTCCAAAGTTTTTACGACCAATGATTTACAAAGATATCGCTGATGAAATTAGCATGGATATTTCTACAATAAGCCGTGTGGTTAACGGCAAATATGTTCAAAACCCGATGGGAATTCATGAGCTGAAATATTTTTTCAGTGAAGGCTTAAGCACTGACTCCGGCGAAGAGATTTCAAACAAGCATATTAAAGAAAGATTGAAAGAAATTATTTTATCGGAAGATAAAAATTTTCCATACAGCGACGATAAATTAGCCGAGATGCTGAATGACGAAGGTATTCATATTGCCAGACGCACCGTAGCAAAATACAGGGAACAGTTAAGGATTCCAATTGCAAGGCTACGCAGAGAACTATGATAAAATATTCCGTCGATGTTATTGCAGTATTTCTGCTCTTCGGAATTTTTGGCTACATGCATTCCTATTTAGCTTCATATAGAGTAAAGAACTTTCTAATAAAAAAATTCGGCAGCCTTATAGCATTTTATCGTTTAACATATGTTCTCTTCTCATTAATATCATTTGGAGTAATATACAAGATTGCTCCACACCCAGAGTTAATTGTTTATGATCTGCCGTATCCGTTTGATTTTATAATTTTAATTCCGGAATTCTTGGGGCTTGCCGGTTTACTTTGGACGCTCAAATATTTTTCCTCCAAAGAATTTTTAGGAATAAATCAGATCTTTCGATGGTATCATCATCAATACAGAATTGATGAACTTGATGAAAAACTAACTTTACGTATTGAAGGACCTTATAAATATTGCAGGCATCCTGTATATTTTTTTTCTATAGTCTTTTTAGTTTTTAGACCGGAGATTAATTTGTTTTATGCAAGCTTTCTTGCCTGCATTATTGTTTATTTTTACATAGGTTCTTTTTATGAAGAAGCCAAAATGGTAGCGATGTTCGGTCAAATGTATATTCACTATCAGAACCAGGTTCCGAGAATTGTGCCGGTATATTTATATAGGAATAAAATTTTCAACATAGTAAAAAATGTCAAAAGAAAACAAGTTTTTTAGAATTGATCTATTAAAGTTTGGATTAAAAATTATATGATAATAAATTTAAGATACAAAAAGTCAAAATTGAAAAAGGAGCGGCTTAAATGGAAATGACAATGCACGCAACAACAATAATCGGAGTGGTCCATAACGGGGAGTCAGCCATTGGGGGTGATGGTCAGGTTACGCTTGGCAACACAGTTATGAAACATAATGCCGTTAAGATAAGAAAGATATCCAACGGAAAAGTTTTATGCGGGTTTGCTGGCGCAACCGCAGATGCTTTTACACTGGTCGAAAAATTTGAAGATAAACTTGGACAATATCGCGGAAATGTTAACCGTGCTGCAGTTGAATTAGCAAAAGAATGGCGATCTGATAAGTATTTACGCAAATTAGAAGCAATGCTTGCAATAGTTGCCGAAGGTAAGGCGCTAATTATTTCTGGCAACGGGGATGTAATAGAACCGGATGACCAAATTGTAGCGATTGGTTCCGGAGGAATGTTTGCTTTAGCCGCAGCAAGAATGTTAAAAAAATATAGCAACCTTACAGCAAAAGAAATTGTTGCAGAAGCGCTAAAAACTGCGTCGGAAATTTGTATCTACACAAACGATAAAATTAATGTTGAAGTAATAAAAGATTAACAAATGAAAAATAAATCAATGCATGCACTTACACCTTCACAGATAGTAAATGAACTTGATAAATATATCATCGGTCAAACAGAAGCAAAGAGAGCTGTCGCAATTGCACTTAGAAACAGGTGGCGCCGGCAGCAAGTAGCTGAAAATCTTCGCGAAGAAATTCTTCCCAACAATATTATTTTAATTGGTCCGACCGGAGTAGGCAAAACAGAAATTGCACGCCGCTTAGCCAAACTCGCGGAAGCGCCATTCGTAAAAGTTGAAGCCTCGAAATTTACGGAAGTTGGCTATGTTGGAAGAGACGTTGAATCAATGATTCGCGATCTTGTTGACTATGCCGTGAATCTTGTAAAATCGGAAATGACATTGGAAGTTCAGGAGAAAGCGGAAAGATTAGCCGAAGAAAAAATATTAGATATTCTCATACCGCCATTAAGAAAAAATTCTAATTTAGGTGAAAATACCGACGCTGAAGGTAATAATGAGACTCTACAAAATAAAAAAACGCGCGAATGGATGCGAGAAAAATTAAGGAGCGGCGAGCTTGATAAAAAGTTAATTGAGTTTGACGTTAATACTCAAACCGGTTTGGGCATGCAGGTTCTCGGTCCTTTTGGGATAGATGATCTTGGAATTAATTTTCAGGAAATCATGGGCAATATAATGCCGAAGAAGAAAAAGAAAAGGAAAACTGCGATCTTTGAAGCCCGCAAAGTAATTGCCCAAGAAGAGGCACAAAAATTAATTGATATGGAAGCTGTTCAAAAGGAGGCTATTGAGAGGGTTGAAAACTCAGGAATAATATTTATCGACGAAATTGATAAAGTTGCAGGCGGTGGAAAAGGATCAGGCCCAGATGTTTCGCGAGAAGGCGTACAGCGAGATTTACTTCCGATTGTTGAAGGTTCAAACGTCAACACAAAATATGGTGTTGTTAAAACCGATCACATATTGTTCATTGCCTCAGGTGCGTTTCATATTTCCAAACCTTCAGATTTGATTCCAGAATTACAAGGTCGCTTCCCTATCCGCGTTGAATTGAAAAGCCTTACTCAAGAAGATTTTGTAAAGATTTTAACAACCCCGGAAAATGCTTTGTTGAAACAATACAACGCTTTGCTTGAAACAGAGGGAGTAAAATTAGAATTCACCGCAGACGGAATTAAAGAAATTGCTCGAATCGCCTCAGAAGTAAATGAGCAAGTTGAAAATATAGGTGCGCGCAGGCTGCATACAATTTTAACAACTCTGCTTGACGAAATATTGTTTAACGTACCTGATAAGATACCGGCTTCTACAGTAAAAGTTAATGCTAAGTTCGTAAAACAAAAGTTAGATAGTATTGTTAAAGACAGAGATCTTAGTAAGTATATTCTTTAGTTTACAAAAAGTAATATCTTTTGGTAAAAACAATGCCGAATTTGAAATCAGTACTGAAGAATAAGAGTATCATTAAAAGGACTTTTGCTGGCGCAGTATTGTTGTTGTTAATACTTTACCCAAACGTGAGAATTTTTTTTGACCACAACGTTGAAAATGTTTATACCCACTTCCGCGGACAAGCTCAACCGGATACCAACATCGTGATAATTGATATTTCATCTACGGATATTAATACTCTTGGTCACTGGCCAATTAAAAGAAGTTATTACGCGTTGCTTGTAAATAAATTATCAGATTACGGAGTAAATGAAATCGGCATAGAAGTTTTTCTTAGCGCTAAGTTTGTAACTCAAACTTTGTACGATAATCTTCTTACAAAAGAAATTGAAAAGTCGGGA
>JAJYCM010000139.1 GCA_021778375.1 Bacteroidota bacterium | reverse complement strand
GTCTGTATTTGTTAAAGAACCGGACGGAAGTGTTGACGCTTCTTGTATTAAATGTCATCCAACAATGACGGCGGATTCTTCTATGGCATTGGTAGCAAAATGGAAAAACGATTTCCAAGCTTTGGATTCAGTTGCTGAGGCTAAGGTTACTAATGCGGCTAATCATCTTAAAACTAATCAGGATACGAATTATTTTGCAGAAGCTCAATTTAATATGACCTATGCAGAATCTGATGAAAGCGGCGGTGTTCATAACCATCTTTATAGTATTGCGTTGCTTAATGATGCAATCAGCAAAGCAGATATGATAGTAACCGGGATTACGGTAAAAGATGTGAATCATCCTATTACATTTAATCTCTCGCAAAATTATCCCAATCCTTTTAACCCAAGTACAAAAATAAATTTTTCTATTCCACGGAGAGGTTTTGTAACGTTAAAAGTCTATGATATGCTTGGAAAAGAAATTGCAACTTTGGTTAACGGAAATATGAACGAAGGTAATTATTCTGCTGATTTCAGTGAGAATTTAATTACTAAACAATTATCAAGCGGTATTTATATCTATCAATTAAAGGAAGAAAAATTCGTTCAGACAAGAAAAATGGTATTGCTGAAATAAATTTGGTCTGTTAATAATAAAATATTCTATCTGCTGTAATTAGTTATAATTTAATTATAGTAAAATTCGGAGGTCCCGATTGCGGAACACTAAATTGCAGCAGATTATTTTTACTGATGTTACGCAACCGTTGGAAAACCTGCCTGCCTAGACTGTTGCAGAACTCTCCTATTTAGTCTCGAACGTAAAGAGTGGTCTCAAAACTGTCTAAAATGGGATTTCTCAGTCGAAGACTCCTTCGAAATGACATCTGGAAGTTGTGCAACAGTCTCTGCCACCAGGCAGTTTGGTATAATGGAATTGATCTGCGTTATTTCATCATTTCTAAAGTCTGTTTTTTTTTATGAATTATTGAATAAGTCTACATAACTGAAGAAAAAGGTTGTCCCACGTAACGGATTTATTTAATGAGATTTATTATCTTTATTTATGAAATCTAATAAGACTAAATATTTAATACTGATACTTATTGCACTTTTCTTCGCATCTACAAACGAATTGAATGCAAAAGAAGCTGAACAAAATATTAATACTGAAAGTCATTCTTTTATT
This sequence comes from Bacteroidota bacterium, assembly GCA_021778375.1. Taxonomy (GTDB): domain Bacteria; phylum Bacteroidota; class Ignavibacteria; order Ignavibacteriales; family Ignavibacteriaceae; genus FEN-1297. Next base: position 5,831 of record JAJYCM010000139.1, on the reverse strand, counting down.
GAAACCGATAACTATGTTTTAAGAGTTTCTTTAGATGTTCATCAGGACACAAAAACTTTCGTTTCCCTACCTTTTCCAAGTCACCAGAAATATACAAATAGTAACTTTAATCTCCTTTCTGAATGCTCACAAAAATTCATAAACCCTTTTATTCGTAAAGATTTATACTTGGATATTTCGATACTTCGCATTTGAAAACCCATTTTGATTTTTATTCCTTAATAGATTGATTAGTATAATTTATCTCGAAAGTATTTAAATGGAAATTAGTAAAAAATCAAAGATCGTTTTGTCGTCTATCATATTGATAATTTTGCTTGGCGCTACAAGTTGGTTTTACATTCAGAGTAGAAATAATAAGCAGATTAAAGGTAATGAGAAAGATTCACCTAATGTATCTTCACGTGTTCAAGTTGTTGATGGAATTACAACTATTAAATTAAGTTCCTCAGAACAGGTAAAGTCAGGCATTACAACTTTTAAATTATATCAAACTAAGCACCAGTCACGATTGACAGCATACGGCACCGTCGTTTCAATACAGGATTTATCTAAAGATGCTCAAACCTATGAAGCTGATAAAGCTCAATTAGAAAAATCAAAGGAAAGTCTTTTTATCTCGCAGAAATATTATGAACGATTAAAAAGTCTTTCTGAAAAGAAGCTTGCGAGTGAACAGGATTTCCAAACTGCACAGGCAGCATTTTTATCCGACAAAGCTGATATGAATTCTGCTCAGTCAAATCTAAACAGTTTGAAAAGTTCAATCGTTGAACAATGGGGGAATAACCTTTCCAATTGGATATTCAACGATTCTTCTTCTTTACAGCGTCTGCTGTCGCTTAATGATGCGCTGATACAAATATCTCTGCCATACAACGAGGTGAATATACAGATTCCTAGCAATATGTTTATTCAATCCCCTTCGGAAAATAATACAAAAATATCTTGCAGATTTGTTTCGAAAGGTCATCTTTCAAATTCACAGTTCCAAACGGAAACTCTATATTACATTGCATCAAGCTTTTCATTAAGCGGAGGTATGAATGTAAAGGCATTTCTTCCTGTAGGAAAAAATATAACTGGGGTAATTGTTCCGGCTTCATCAATTGTTTGGTATCAAGGGAAAGCATGGATTTACAGCGAGAAATTTACCGGGAAATTTATTCGCGTTGAAATTGATACTGAAAACCCGATTGACAATGGATTCTTCATTCCGCAAAATAATGGTATAATCAATGCCGGAGTAACTGTTGTAAAAAATGGGGCACAGCTTTTGTTGTCTGAAGAATTGACTCCTTCTCAAGGAAGTCAAAGCGGAGAGGGTGACAATGATTGAAGAACATGGAATATTGAATTCAATCGTCCGCTTCTCGCTTCGCTTTCGAGGAGTAATTATAGCGCTGAGCATTTTATTTACCGGCTATGGGATATACACAATAACCCAGGCTAAGTTTGGCGTATTCCCCGAGTTTGCGCCTCCTCAAGCAGTCATTCAAACCGAGGCGCCGGGTCTTTCACCTGAACAAGTTGAAGCACTCGTTACTCAACCGATTGAGAACTCTGTTAATGGTATTGTAGACATTTCATCACTTAGATCAAAATCCATTCAAGGTCTTTCTGTTGTAACTGCTACTTTTAAGGAAGGTAGCAACATTTATATTGACCGTCAGTTTGTAACTGAACGTCTCTCAACTTTAGCAGGTCAAATGCCAGTCGGAGTTAAGCAGCCGGAGATGACTCCGCTCGTTCCTTCCACGGGGCTTACTCTTGTTATCGGATTAACTTCTAACAACAAAACTCCGATGCAGCTTAGAACTTTTGCAGATTGGGTTTTAAGGCGAAGACTGCTTTCGGTAACCGGCGTTGCAAACGTTACTGTGTTTGGCAGAGATGTTAAACAATTCCAAATTCAAGTTCACCCTGATAGGTTAATTAAATATAATCTATCAATTGAAGAAGTCCTATCGGCAGCCAAACGCGCTACTTCTGTGGAAGGTTCCGGCTTTATTGAAAATAATAATCAGCGCATTGTGCTTCAAGCAGAAGGGCAGTCTTTAACTACCTCTGATCTTGCAAAGACAGTTATTGTTCATAAAAATAACCTAAACATTACTCTTGCTGATGTGGCAGATGTGATAATTGCACCGGAGCCTCCGATTGGCAGCGCAACTATTGAAGGCAAGCCCGGAGTAATGCTGATGATTTACGGGCAATATGGAACAAACACTCTTGAGGTTACTAAAAATGTTGAAGCGGCATTGTCTGATATGCAGCCGGTATTTAATTCTGAAAATATTAAATTGATAACATTATTCAGGCCTGCAGATTTCATTCACACTGCTCTTAACAATATCGAAGGTTCGCTTATACTAGGTACTGTTTTAGTCATATTAATTTTACTTCTCTTTCTTTTTAATTTTAGGACAGCAGCAATTTCATGCACTGCTATTCCTCTTTCACTACTTGCCAGTATTGTTATTCTTCAATCTTTTGGATTGACGATAAATACAATGACCCTCGGTGGTTTGGCAATTGCAATCGGAGAAGTTGTTGATGATGCTGTAATTGACGTTGAAAATATACTAAGGAGGTTAAAGGAAAACCGGTCATCCGGAAACCACAAATCAAGCTTTCGGGTAGTGCTTGAAGCATCTCTTGAAGTACGAACAGCGGTAATTTATGCTACGTTTGCTGTTGTTCTTGTTTTCATTCCGGTACTTACTTTATCCGGTGTAGCGGGAAGACTTTTTTCTCCTCTTGGAATAGCATACATATTTTCTGTTCTTGCCTCGCTTCTTGTTGCTCTTACAGTCACGCCGGCATTAAGTCTTGTTTTACTTGGAGGTAGAAATAATATTGAGAGCAAAGAATCTCCTTTTGTGCATTGGTTGAAGGAGAAATACCAAATTATTCTAAATAAAGTTGAACCGAATTCGGGAAAGGTAATTGCGGCTGTAATAATTATTACGCTTGCCGGATTTGCTGCTTTGCCTTTCTTTGGACAAAGCTTTATCCCGGAACTTAAGGAGGGACATTATATTGCTCATATTTCAATGGTTCCCGGAACTTCAATAAATGAATCAGTAACAATCGGTGAAAAAGTCTCTGCAGCTCTTTTGAAATTGCCCTTTGTCCGAACAGTTGCTCAGCGTGTTGGTCGTGCAGAGAAAGGTGATGATACCTGGGGAACTAATTACAGTGAATTTGAAATACAACTTAAGCCTTTAAACGACGGACAAACAGAAATAGCTCAGCAGGAAATTAGAAAAACACTCAATTCTTTTGTGGGCGTTAATTCAGGTGTAAATACTTTTTTAACGGAACGAATGGAAGAAACTCTTTCCGGTTATTCTTCTTCTGTCATTTTGAATATTTATGGAAATGATCTTAATGCCCTGGATGTTCTTGCGCAAAATACTGCGAAGATACTTTCAAAAGTTCCAGGTGCAATTGACGTGCAAATACAATCTCCTCCTGGCATGCCCCAATTAGCAGTTCACCTGAGAAAAGAGGAATTACAGCGCTGGGGTTTTGACACAAAAGATGTCCTTGATGCAGTGCAGACTGCTTATCAAGGTACTGAGGTTGGGCAAATCTACGATGGTGACCGAGTATTTACCGTTTCAATTATTTTGGATCCGAAAGATCGTGAGCAGGTAAATAATGTCTCAAATCTTCTTTTGAAAAATCCGGATGGAGTTTATGTAAAATTAAGTCAGCTTGCCGATATATATGAAACTTCGGGAAGATATATTATCCTTCATGACGGTGCGAGGCGTGTGCAGACTATTACATGTAATGTTAAAGGAACAGATGTTGTCTCATTTGTAAGGGAAGCAAAGAAAAAAATAGAGTCGTCTATTAAATTCCCGGAAGGAACTTATATTGAGTTTGGCGGAACTGCTGCTGCTCAATCTAAATCGAGAAATGAATTGCTTTTATATTCTGTAATTGCCGCCGCAGGAATTATCCTTCTTCTTTTTATCGCTCTGAAAAACATAAGAAACCTTCTTCTTGTCCTATCAAACTTGCCCTTTGCTTTTGTTGGAGGAATTATTGCTATCCTTTTAACGGGCGGGCAAATGAGTCTCGGTTCGATGGTGGGATTTATTACATTATTCGGAATAACTGTGAGAAATTCATTGATGCTGATTTCACATTATGAACATTTGGTAAATGTTGAAGGTAAAGAATGGAATTCAAAGACTGCAATATTAGGCGCATCTGAGAGATTTGTTCCAATTATGATGACTGCATTAGTAACAGGCATGGGCCTTCTGCCGTTGGCAATCGGCAGCGGTTCTGCCGGAAAGGAAATAGAAGGACCATTGGCAATTGTTATACTTGGCGGACTAGCTACGTCAACACTATTAAATCTTCTTATATTGCCGTCATTGTCTCTTCGTTTCGGAAGATTCATGAAAAATAATTTTGAGGAGGAACAATAATATTCCGACATCTTAAAAATGATTAATCCCTTTTTCATCCCTTTGGGTGAGTGACGTGCCTTATAGTTATTTGTAATATTTGATTGTAGAAAAAGAGAATTATTATTACTACTGAATTATTGACATTTTCGGAGTCAAATATTATGAAAAAAAAGAGATTAGAGTTTCAGCGAATGACCCTGCCAAAATCGCCCACAAGTATTCAAGGATTTGATGAAATAACAGGCGGCGGATTACCGAAAGGAAGGCCTTCACTTGTATGCGGAGGCGCTGGTTGCGGAAAGACACTCTTTGCCATGGAGTTTATTGTTCGCGGTGCTACGGTTTATAATGAGCCCGGAGTATTTATCTCATTTGAGGAAACCGAGAAAGAATTGACGGCAAATGTAGCATCCTTAGGCTTTGATTTAAATAAACTTGTTGCAAATAAAAAGATTTGGCTTGAGCATATTCACGTTGAACGGGGAGAAATCGAACAGGACGGGGAATATGATTTGAGAGGTTTGTTTGTGCGCATTCACAATGCAATTGAAAGTATCCAAGCTAAACGTGTTGTGCTGGATACGATTGAATCACTATTTACAGCGCTGCCCAACGCTACTGTCGTACGAACAGAACTAAGACGTTTATTCGGATGGTTGAAAAAGAAAGGTGTTACTACAGTAGTCACCGGAGAACGGGGCAATGGTACTTTGACAAGGCAGGGTTTGGAAGAGTATGTTTCCGATTGTGTCATTCTGCTGGATCATCGTGTTAGCGAACAATCATCTATACGGCGATTGCGAATTGTGAAATATCGAGGTTCAACACATGGCACTAACGAATATCCCTTCTTAATTGACGAGGATGGATTTTCTGTTTTGCCCGTTACTTCATTGGGTCTGAATAATATTTCAACCAAAGAAAGAATTTCTACCGGTATACCAAGACTTGATACAATGCTCTCAGGAAAAGGTTACTTTCGAGGAAGTACAGTACTTGTATCCGGTACAGCCGGAACGGGCAAGACGAGCCTTGCAGCGCAATTTGTTGAAGCTGCTTGCAAGAGAGGTGAGAAGGTTCTCTATTTTGCTTTCGAAGAATCACCCAGTCAGTTTATGCGCAATATGTCTTCGATTGGGATATATTTAGAGCAATACGTGAAAAAGGGCTTGCTTATCTTTCATGCAACACGCCCTACACTGCATGGTTTAGAACATCATCTAACTACAAGTATTAAATTGATAAATAAGGTCCAACCGCAGATAGTCATATTGGACCCGATTGATGCATTCGTGATGGGAGGAAACCAAACTGAGGTAAAAATAATGTTGCTGCGTCTTGTGGATTATTTAAAGATGAATAATATCACTGCATTCTTCGCAAGTCTCTCTAATGCCG
>JAJYCM010000138.1 GCA_021778375.1 Bacteroidota bacterium | reverse complement strand
GCAAGAATTATTAAAGGAATGGTCATTACGAGAGGTGATTCATGCGGATGTTTGTCGTGTCCGAATCTTTCTTTACCGTCAAAAGTCAGGCTAACTAACCTAAACATATAAAAAGCGGTAAGCAAAGCAGTGACAACTCCGATAAGCCAGTATATAATATTTCCATCTGCATACGAGGACCAAAGAATTTCATCTTTACTAAAAAAGCCTGATAACGGTGGTATACCCGCAATTGCAAGCGATGCAATTAAAAATGTAACATAAGTTTTCGGCATATATTTTTTCAAGCCACCATAGTTTTGGATATTCTGCTCATCATGCATACCATGAATAACAGAACCAGCACCAAGGAATAATAATGCTTTGAAAAATGCATGTGTCATCACGTGGAATAATGCAGCCGAAAAAGCGCCTACACCTAAAGCCAAAAACATGTAGCCAAGCTGGCTTACAGTTGAGTAAGCTAACACTTTTTTAATATCATTTTGAACCAGTGCTATTGAAGCGGCAAATATTGCGGTTAAAGCTCCTATTATAGCAACAAATTCCATAATCGCGGGCGCAGAGGCATAAATGATAGAACATCGCGCAACCATATAAACTCCGGCAGTAACCATTGTAGCGGCATGAATCAATGCCGAGACTGGAGTGGGGCCTGCCATTGCATCAGGTAACCAAATATATAAAGGAATTTGTGCTGACTTCCCCATTGCACCGATGAAAAGAAATAGTGCAATAAAATTGAAAACATATTGAGGAATATTTAATGATGCCGCTCTTGCAAATACATCATTAAAATTTAGACTTCCGAAAGTCAAATAGATTAAAAATATTCCGAGTAGGAATCCAAAATCGCCAATTCTATTGACAATAAATGCTTTTTTAGCGGCATCGCTTGTAGTGCTCTTTTCAAACTTTCTGTCATACCAAAATCCAATCAACAAATAAGAACAAAGACCAACACCCTCCCAGCCTAAAAATAGAAGAAGAAAATTGCTGCCGAGTACCAAATTCATCATTGCAAAGATGAATAAATTTAAATATGCAAAAAATCGTCCAAATCCTTTGTCACCATGCATATAGCCAATAGAATAAACATGAATAATAAAGCCGACTCCGGTAACAACCAGACCCATCAATAAAGAAAGTTGATCAACCTGATATGAAACATTAACATCAAAATTACCGACTTTAATCCATGTAAAAAGGTTAACAATAGTTTGTCTTTGGTCTACAGGCATAGAAAGAGTTTGGAAAAAAGCTCCGACTACTATTAGGAAGGAAATCCCAATAGTGCTGCTTCCTATTATTCCAATGATTTTTTCATTTTTAATTTTACTTCCGAAGAGTCCATTGAATAGAAATCCTAATAACGGAAGCAATGTGGTTAAGTAAATTAGCTGAACCATAGATTTTATGATCTCAAAATAATTTTATTCAAGAAGATTACCATTTAAGAATATTGATATCATCAATATTTAAAGTCAATTTATTACGGAACATTGCGAGAATGATTGCAAGTCCAACTGCAGCTTCCGCAGCAGCTACCGTCATAACAAAGAATACAAAAAGCTGACCTGTTGAATTACCCATGTAGGAAGAAAAAGTAACCAAAGTTAAATTAGCTGAGTTCAACATTAGTTCAATAGACATAAAAACAATAATGGCATTTCGACGGGTTAAAACGCCTGCTACTCCTACTAAAAACATAAACCCGCTTAAGATTAAATAATATTCAATTGGGATATTCATATTGTTATTCGAATTTTTTTTTAGCTAAGACTATAGCTCCGATTGTTGCTGCTAATAACAAATAACCTGCAGCTTCAAAAGGGAGCACATAATTTGTATATAATTGTTTACCTATTTCTTCAATTGTTCCTGCTTTAACGCTTGCAGCCACGCTTGCATTGTTTCCTTGTGAAGGATGCGATACGAAAATCATAAAAACAAGTTGGATGAAGACAATAAAAGCAATGAAAAATGCAAAGATTTTTAATTTCGGTTGATGGGAAAAATACTTTTCATGCTCCGGTTTCAATAACATAATTACAAAAAGAAACAAAACCATTATGGCGCCGGCATAAACAATAACCTGCGTAACAGCTATAAATTGAGCGTTCAATGTCAGGTATAAACCCGACAAACCCGCAAAATTAAGGATTAAAAACAATGCACTGATCAAGGCGTTTGCACGGGTAATCATCAGCACTGAAGAAACCGCGGCGATAGTTCCGAACAAAACAAATAAGATTAGTTGTAATGACATTCTATATTTTTTTAATATTTAAGTTTTATATTTAATTCTACGGAGTATTCCGGTAGATCATTCTTGCGAAAGGAATAGATTCCCTAACATGATCCAAGCCGCAAATCCAACTAACTGTTCTTTCAAGACCAAGTCCAAAACCTGAATGAGGGACAGAGCCATATTTTCTTAAATCAAGATACCACTCAAAAGCTTCGCGAGGCAGATTATGTTCTTCGATTCTACTTAAGAGCGTATCAAAATTATCTTCTCTTTGGCTACCGCCGATAATTTCCCCGTAACCTTCAGGAGCGAGGACATCAACAGCCAGAGCCAATTTTTCATTTTCAGGATCCCGTTTCATATAGAATGCTTTAACGACAGAAGGATAACGATGCACCATAACAGGTCTATCAAATTGGTTTGAAATCACCGTTTCGTCAGTTCCGCCGAGGTCATTACCCCATTCAAATTCAATTCCGTTTTTGTGTAGTATTTCGACAGCCTCATCATATGAAATCCTTGGTAACGGTTTCTTAACATTTTTAAGAAGAGTTATATCTCTTTCTAAAATTTTAAGTTCCTCTAAATTATCCGTTAAAACCGACTGAACAACATATTCAAGAAAATCCTCAGCTAAATCCATATCATCATTCAAATCAGCAAAAGCTACTTCAGGTTCAACCATCCAAAACTCTGTTAAATGTCTGCGAGTTTTACTTTTTTCGGCTCTAAAAACCGGTCCAAAATTATAAACCTTACCTAATGCCATAGCATTAGCTTCAGCATATAACTGTCCTGATTGAGTTAAGTAAGCTTTGCCTAAATCAAAATAATCAGTTTCAAATAGAGTAGAAGTGCCTTCGCAGGCAGCGGGCGTAAGAATGGGGGTATCGACCAAGGTAAAACCATGTCCGTCAAAATAATCACGTATAGCTTTTGAAATTCTATGTCGAATTTTCAAGATAGCTACTTGCCTGCTGGAACGCAGCCACAGGTGGCGATTATCCATTAAAAATTCAATGCCATGATCTTTAGGGGTAATCGGAAAATCATGAGTTTCAGAAATTATCTTTAACCCAGTAGCGTCTAATTCATAACCTCCGGGTGCTCTTTCTTCCGCCCTTACCTTGCCAGTAACCTCAATAGCGGATTCTTGTCCTATTCTCTCCGCAGTATTGAAAGTCTCTTCTGAGACATTACCTTTGAAGTAAACGCACTGCAAATAGCCGGAGCCGTCTCTTAATATTAAAAATTTAATTTTTCCGCTTGATCGCTTATTATATAGCCAACCTTTAAGAGAGATTTCTTGATCTACAAATTTTCCAACATCTTTAATCAATTTTAACTGCTTTTCTTATTGAGAATTTCAAAAATTTGTTTTTCAAATATATATAGCATGTCGTATAAATGCAAAAACAATCAATACTGAAGGAATTGTTTTTAAATAATAAAACTAAAATCACATTTCTAAAATTAATTTTCAGATTACTTGACAAAATAGATTAATTTATTTACTAATTAATGTGTCAATTTTATTTTATATTAATTATTAAGGTATTTAGATATTTATACCTTAATATATAAGATATCGACTAGGAATTACCTAATTTCAACAAAATATAAGGAGTACAAATGAAAAAGATCGAAGCTATAATAAGACCTCACAAACTTGATGATGTGAGAGAAGCACTTATTGAAGCAGGATTTAAGGGAATGTCTATTTCAGAAATCAGAGGAATAGGGCGACAAAGGGGACAAACTGAAACTTACCGGGGAGCTGAATACCAGATAAATTTTATCCCTAAGGTAAAATTAGAAGTGATAGTTATTGATTCTCTTTTAGATAAAGCAATTTCTACAATTATTGCGGCTGCTAAAACAGGACAAATCGGAGATGGGAAGCTATTTATATCTACAATAGACGAAGCAATTCGAGTCAGAACCGAAGAAACTGGGGAAAGCGCACTTTAATTTTTAAAACAAAAAAAGGAATGCCATGAATAAAATTTTTAATTTTTACAAAATAAACATTCTAATTCTAGGACTAGGCTTTCTGGTATGTAAAAATAATTTCGCTCAGACAAAGGATACAATATCAAATCCTCTTCAGATTAGCGGGATGTTTGATCTATATTATAGTAAAAACTTTAACAATCCAGCAAGTCATATCAATGACTTTAGAAATTTTGATGTCTATGAAAATCAGTTCGACATAAATTTAGCAAAGGTCACGTTTCAAAAATTAGCAAGCCCTGTTGGCTTTAGAATCGATTTGGCTTTCGGACACGCTATGGATCTTGTTAATAGCGATGCGAGTTTAGGAACCGAAAAATCTCTGCGCAATATTGAACAAGCTTACCTAACAGCCGTAATACCATTAGGAAATGGATTGACAATAAATGCAGGTAAAATGGTTACCCATATGGGCGGCGAAGTTATTGAATCGGCTTCAAATATTAATTATAGCCGTTCACTATTATTTACCTATGCTATTCCCTATTTCCACGTTGGTGCCTGTGCTAGCTATCCCTTTAGTAATCAATTTACTGTCACTGGATATATTTATAACGGCTGGAATAATATTGTAGACAATAATAAAGATAAAACCTTAGGTGCAGAAATTATCTGGACTCCTTCTAAAGTATTTACTTTTATTCAGAATTGGATCGGCGGTCCTGAAGAACCGAACGGTACAAAGAAGAGACACGTCTTCGATACAATATTAAATTATCAAGCTACAGATGCTTTGTTTGTAACTCTAAATGCAGATTACGGCCAAGAAGCATTAGACCCATCGGGATATGCGATTTGGAAAGGTGTAGCGTTTACATGGAAATATACACTAACAAGCGTTTCGACACTAGCAGCAAGAGGTGAATATTATTATGACCAGTCAGGTTTCACCACCGGCACATCTCAAACACTTAAAGAAATTACTCTTACTTATGAATATAAATTCGGAGGCAGCCTCCTTACTCGCCTTGAGTTTAGAAGAGACTGGTCGGATCAAAATACTTTTGAAGATGAAACAGGTGCTTTTACCAAAAATAATCAAAATACAATTCTTATTGGTTCCGTGTACAGTTTTTAAATAAATAAACATATAGGAGAATAAATTATGAAAAGATTAAAAGATATAGCCCTCGTTAAGCGGCTAATAGTCAATTTTAAAAATCCAGTGATCCAAAAAAACATTACCAACAGATTGTTTGGAAAATTAGTAGGAGTATTTTTTGTACTGCTGTTAATGTGGGAATTTACACCAGTTGCAGTAAGGGCGGCTAGCAATAATGATTTACCACAAGTCAACATAATAAATGCAATTAATACAACCTGGACTTTGGTTGCAGCTTTTCTAGTGTTCTGCATGCAGGCTGGTTTTGAATTACTTGAAGCCGGATTTGCTAGAGAACGCGAATCAATTAATGTTATTATAGAAGGAGTTGCTGATACAGCACTTTGCGGAGTTCTTTTTTGGGCATTTGGTTTTGCATTTATGTTTGAACCAGGTACTCCATGGATAGGGACAACCGGATTTTTCTTACAAGGCCTTCCGGAAACTTATGGAACAACCGGAGTTCCAGTGCTAGCATTTTGGGTATTCCAATTTGCATTTGCGGATACCTGCTCGACCGTAACATCCGGAGCGATGGTCGGAAGAACTGGATTCATAGGAGATTTACTTTATAGTGTTGGTGTAACCGGATTTATTTATCCTATAGTTGGTCATTGGGCATGGGGCCCTGATGGCTGGCTGGCAAATATGGCACTACCATTCAGAGATTTCGCTGGCTCTACCGTTGTTCATACAATTGGTGGAGCAATTTCTTTAGCAGGAGCAGTTGTGCTTGGTCCCCGACTTGGAAGAATTTTCAAACGTGATGGAGGTGGGCCTATGCCCCCGCATAATATTTTACTGGGAGCAATAGGAGGTTTAATACTTTGGTTTGGATGGTACGGATTTAATCCAGGTAGTACACTCTCGGCTTTAGATACAATAGGCATAGGAAGAGTTTCATTCAATACTACGCTGGCTGCTTGTTCGGCTGGATTATCTGCTTTGATTTATTCTTATATGCGCACAAAAAAATGGGATTTAGGTCTTTCAGTAAATGGTTTTCTTGCCGGATTAGTTGCTATTACGGCTCCCTGTTATTGGGTAGATCCATGGGGCGCTTTTTGGATTGGATTAGTTGCAGGTATAGTTGTGGTTTGGGGAATGGATCTTTTAGAATACCTTCGTATTGATGATCCTATTGGCGCAGTACCAGTACACATGGTTGCAGGGATCTGGGGTACTTTATCGCTCGGACTTTTTGCAGCCGGTAAATATGGTGTTCCAACCGCAACAGGAGCAGATACAAGTACAGTAGTGACAGGTCTTTTTTACGGCGGAGGAGTCCATCAATTAATATCACAATTAATTGGAAGCGCTTCAATTACGGGGGCTTCACTTGGCGTTGCCTTTTTATTGATGTATTTGGTAAATCTTACCGGTACACTACGTGTTTCAGCAGAAGGAGAAATCGAAGGTCTTGATTTACATGAGCATGGTATGCATGCATATCCTGAATTTGTTACTTCTGAGCCACCGCATTTTTCATCAAAGAGAGATTAATAATAAATAAGCTATTCTTAGTTCATGTTGGTTGTAGATATAAAAAAATATTTCTGCAACTAACATGATTTAGTTGATAATTATTTAGGCAAAACATCTTGAAGCATTACAATTGGATGATTGCCGGTTATAAGTCACTCCCTGGGTATTTAGTAAATACCTTCCTGTTTATTAATCTAAGTTTTATTTTTCTGATAAGAGATTTGGATATTGTTGGAAAATAGAGTTGTTTTCTTACAAAAGAAGAATTCTTTTTTA
>JAJYCM010000137.1 GCA_021778375.1 Bacteroidota bacterium | reverse complement strand
CGCAAATTTAAGCGGGACATCAGGTAATCAAATTTTATTGATGCATAATGAATGGATACAAGGAGTACGGAGCGAAATCTTAGGCGCTAAAACAGATATATATGGAATCCCTTTTGCACTTGGTCTAAATGTAACCTCAATAAATGATATTCCGATTAGAACTCAAGCGACTACCGATCCTATTGCTTCATTTAATGCAGAATATTTTTTCGGAAGCATCAGCACAGGCTTTCATATTGCAGATAATATCTCATTCGGCGCAACAATTAAATATCTTTACGAAGGTTTATATGTTGATGAAGCTACAGGTTGGGGATTTGATTTCGGATTAAATTATAAAACACCGGTAGAAGGCTTAAGTGCAGTTGCCGTAATTAGAAATCTTGGCTCAATGAACCAACTAAGGAATCAAGATACTAAACTACCGACGGAAATCAGAATTGGTCCAAATTATCAGTTCCATCTTCCGGGCAATAAAATCGGAGTTGACCTTGCAGCCGAATTTTTAAAATATACTCCCACAAACGATGCTCATTTCAACCTTGGCGCTGAAGTAACTTACGATAACATGATAGCGCTTCGAGGGGGTTATCAATCAAATTATATTTCAAAAAACTTTACTGCCGGATTAGGTATAATGTGGGGAAATTTAGACTTTGATTATGCTTTCACACCATTTCAATACGGCTTAGGTACCGGCAATACTGTTTCTCTTGGATTTAAATTCTAATAGAAGATTAAGCGAACTAATCCGCCTCAAGGATTGAAAGTATCACATAGGTTCAAATGCTCACATTTTCGTGAGGACAAATTTAATGTGGATGACTTAAATTTTTACCTAATTGCAGTTTCAGTTTTTTCATCAAAGAAATGGATTTTTGAAATATCGATGAATAGATTTTTCATACTTCCGTGTTTTGGAATTTCTCTGGCAGGTATGCGTGCCACAAATTGTACTCCTTCAACCTGGAAGTATAAATAAATTTCATTCCCCATCGGTTCCACCAAATCAAGTTCCACACTTATTTTTTCATAAGTTGAAATCTGACCATAGTTGGTTTCATCATATATATCTTCAGGACGTATCCCAACATAAACGTTTTTGTTCATGTACTGAGTTAACTTCTCACTTTGAATTGCCGGTATTCCTATACTTAACGTCCCCTTTTCACTTGTAAATTTCAATCCGTTTTCTTCAACTATTTTACCTTTTAGGAAATTCATTGCCGGGCTTCCGATAAATCCGGCAACGAATTTATTCGCAGGGGAATTATACAAATCAAGCGGCGATGATATCTGGTTTATTACTCCATCCTTGAGAACAACAATCTTATTTCCCATTGTCATTGCTTCCGTTTGATCGTGCGTTACATATATCATTGTTGCCTCAAGCTGCTTATGAAGCCTGGATATCTCTGTGCGCATTTGAACCCTCATTTTTGCGTCTAGGTTACTTAACGGCTCATCAAATAAAAATACCTTCGGTTTCCTGACAATAGCTCTACCGACAGCTACGCGTTGTCTTTGTCCGCCCGATAGAGCCTTCGGTTTGCGTTCTAGATAGGGTTCTAGCTCTAGAATTCTTGCAGCTTCAGAAACACGCTGCTTAATTTCTTCTTTGCTGAATTTTCTTAGCTTCAGCCCAAAAGCCATATTCTCATAAACAGTCATGTGGGGATAAAGAGCATAATTTTGAAAGACCATCGCTATATTCCTGTCCTTCGGTGAAATATCATTAACTCTTTTGTCTTCGATATATAATTCTCCAGAGGTTATTTCTTCTAAGCCGGCTATCATTCTCAAGATTGTGGATTTCCCGCAGCCCGATGGACCTACCAAAACTACAAATTCCTTGTCATCTACTTCAAAGTTAATATCTTTTACTGCATAGTTCCCGCTTTCATACGACTTTGATATATTTTTTAATTGAACTTTTGACATATTGTTCCTAATAAAGTGAAATCAGTGTTGAATATATTAAAATTCAACTTGTAGATTATTACCATCTCTTTTTATTTTGACATCTATAGTTGTCAAATAATTTCTACCATTTTTCATAGCACTCCAATTTTCATATAATTTACCGTCAACAAATATTTCAACGGGCTTTCCCCGGGAAATTATTTCTGTTTTGCTATTATAATTTGAGAAAGCTTTTAACGCAAAGGAAATCTTTTTAGTAATTTTATCATAAGAGCAGACAGATAAAAGCGCATTAGTAGATTTAATATAAGGTGAAGAAACATCACCCAAAATTATATTCACATTTTTAATATTCTTTATTTCTGAAGGGATAACAAGGGTCGGGAGCTCGGCTCCACCGTAACTAATCGACTTAACATAATTTCCCTTCCCTGTAATATTGACATTAAACTCCTGACCGTTTGCCGTTAGAGTAAAATCTGCTGACCTATTTAACTTATTTAGATAGGGATTTAGCTGGATATTCCAATCATTTTCCTGTATTCCGAATAAATGGTATAAAGAATAGATGTACCATGCACCTGCCCACATAAATTCCGGTTTATCAATAGTGCCGTAAATTTTTGGATTGTGAGGATCTCCAATTCTGACCTCATACATTGCCGGCTGCCCATTCGGACTGTTCATCACTCCATCGATTGTCATAACTTTTTTAATAAAATTATAAGCTTCGTCCTTTTTATTATCGGCAATAAGAGACAGTGCATACCAGGAATTGCCATGAGGCCAAATTCCTCCATTGATATAATAGTAGGGCGCCCCTTCTTCATTGTCTAAAAATTTCCATATCGAATTAAGTTTTTCAAAATCCATTGGGAATACATCATATACGCCAACCTTTGGATCAAGTAATTTTCCTTTTGCAGAAGTAACTAATTTATTAAGATATTTTTTGTCGAGTAAATTGAAATGAGCTGCAAGAAGAGAACCTATATAATAATGAGTATCTTCTCCCCCCTGATTATAATAATTCATCAAATAATTTAATTTGTTATCCCATAATTTATCAACCAGATTTTTATTTAATGAGGTAGTAATATTTTCATAATCTTCAAGCTTAGAAATATTTTTATTAAGCATTGAAGAGATATAAATATAATCGCGTAAGGTTTTTATTTCTAAAATTGTTGTATAAGTCCGCGGCCCATAATTATGGCCTATGTCCCACCAATCGGGTCTGATTTCCCACATCAATCCTTCTTTCCTATTTTCAAGAGATAGATTTAAGCTCTTGGTCAAATAAGGATACAATTTTTCAAGAGTAGCCAAGTCTCCCGAATGGCGTAGATAGCTTGCAGCATTGATAATAAACCAGAAATGATTCCAATTATCGGACTCGGCATACTCAGTTGTGTAAGAAGAATCCTTCCAATAATACGCATGCGGAATAACATAATCCGAGTTAGCATGTTCAATTGTATATAGCAAATCATCCTTAACTCTAGGAAGATCAAAATTAACAGCGGCTAAATCAGTGAGCATTACATCATGTGTAAAATAAAAATTATATTCTGCAGGACACGGCATCGGTCTGATTTGTCCATCAATATAATGTTTATCAACCGCAAGGATAGCCTTCGCCCATAGATAGGAATGATCAAGAGATTTATCATTGGTCAAAAATTTTCCATTCATTACTTGGGACAAGACATAATCTTCGTAATCATTAATTTCGGTTTGATAATTCTTTTGCAAATAATTGACAATCTCTTTTCCTTCACTCTGCTTTGAAGAACCAACGATTTGAATAATCGTCATCGCTTCCCCGGGTTTTAGATTTTTCTTATACAAAAATACAGCTGCTGGAATACCCTGCTTTTCACTTGAAAATGTTTTCCCATCTAAATTACCAGCATGATCAAACCAATGATCATTTAAAGGATGGGATGAATAATCCATACTTCCTTCCGAGGAAAAACTTTCCGGAAGTAACCCTGCATTAGAAACAAACACCTGGGCGTTTTGGGCGCCTTCATTTTCATAGTTGGAATAAATAGTTCCGGTTGATGGATCATATTCTGTCCAAGCCTTGTCAATTAAAGCATAAGTATGGCTCGTTTTTAAAGAAGTTTCTAGATGGGAATAAAACTCGAATGGTTTTGTTGTTTTACTTTTATTTAATATGACATATTTTATAACCATTGCCGGTTTGGTTTTGCAGAATTCATAAGAAACAGAAATATTCCTTTCATTATTATCGTCATTAAACTTAACCGAATATGGATTTAGAATATACGGAGTTGGTTTTAATCCAATCCATTGTTTTTTTTCATCGCCTATTTTTAGTCCAAGCGCCATAATGAAAGTAGTATCGCGTTTGAAGTAATCGGCGCTCATATCAATGCTATTGGCTACAGGGTAATAAAAACTAATTCTTTCGGGTAGGAATGAACTATGGTGCATTTCTATGCCTACATAAGGATTTCCGACTTCGATCTGAGAATCACCCTTAAAATGTACATCAATTTTTTTCTCTAATTCTTTTGTTTTGTTTTGACTAAATACATTAAAAAAAGAGATAGAACATAGAGAGAAAAAAAATAGAAAAATTTTAAATTTCATAAACTCTCCGAAATAAATTTCAGTTAAATATTTTAGTTGATATTAGGATAAATGTTCATTCAAATAAGAAACATGAACAGATTTTACCTTATTATTTTTTATAGAAGTTTCAGTTAATTTCAGTTTAATTTCTTCTCCGGGAAGAAGGATAAACCCGTTTTGACTAAAAATAATTCCCGGGCTATCTAGTGAGACAAAGAATGCTGGTTTATTCGTTTTTAGTATAATTGATTCCTTACCTACGAAATTATATTTGACATTTGCTTTTGGGAGGCGAAGGTGCTTCCACTCTTCTTCAACAAAATAATTCTGCTGTGCACGAGTACCATCATTGTTAAACAACGAAACAATCAAAATATTATTTTCACCCGGATTATTTTCGGAATCTTGGACAGATATGATTGCACGTTTCTCACCCGGTTCCACAACTATTTTTTTAAGAGCAACATCATGAACCTTTCCCTTTGGCAGACTTACAATTTGAATTTTTACCTTGCCGGAAAAATTTTCAAAAGAATTATTTTGTATACTCACATAAACTTTTTTCTCTTTCCGCTCAAATAGAATAATTTGAGGATTAAAAGCTTGCTTCACAAAGTAATAGGATAACTTGGGAATCATGCTTGAATCAATCAATGCCCAGCTTGATACAGGCCAGACATCATTTATTTGCCAGATTATAGAACCGTTAGTTTCTGGGATTCGTGCCTGCCAATGCTCCAGGCATTTTTTCAATGCAAAACCTTGATTCAATTGAGTCAAATAAATAAAATCATCTAATTTGTTCGTTAAAGGAAGATGTGAAGAAAGAAATTTCACAAGCCTTTCGGATCCTTCAACTTGTTTATTATGATATTCAAAAATTTTACTTTGGGGAAACCTTTCCTCCTTTGGTAAAACATTTAAAAAAGTATCCGGATTTGCCGGAGCTTGAAATCCGAATTCAGTCACAAAAAGGCTTTTATCATTTTCGACTTTATTATAATCGACCCAATTACTCCACAAATCCCATTGATGTCTATTCCCGCTATTTTCAGAATTTGGGTCTTCATCATATCCAAATGGAGTTGATTCCCAATAAGGCCGTCCCGGATCAGCTTCCTTTAAGATATTAGGAATAACTTCATTATAAATTTTATAGCCCGGCATCTCTTTATACGATTTGTTAAATGCTCTATGCCAAATCCATTCATTTTCATTATTACCGCACCAGATAATTATGCTTGGGTGATTTTTAAGGCGGTAAACATTTTGCCTTACTTCTTCTGATACATTTTCTAAAAATTCTTTATATTCCGGGTAAGAGGCACATGCAAACATAAAATCCTGCCATACCATTAAACCAAGTTGATCGCAAAGTTCATAAAAAATATCATCTTCATAAATTCCGCCGCCCCAAACACGAAGAATATTCATGTTCCCCTCTTTAGCAAGCGATAGGAGCTTTTCATATTTAGCGGCAGTTACACGGGGTAAGAATGAATCTCCCGGAATCCAGTTAGCGCCTTTCGCAAAAACCGGATATCCGTTTATTTGAAAACGAAATGTATTCTTGTCATTTTCTTTCAAGATTAAATCTACAGTTCTTATTCCAATCTTTTTATTTATTTCATCTAAAATATTATCGTCATCCACAAGTTGAATTTGCAAACTATAAAGATGAGGATTTCCGTAGCCATTGGGCCACCAAAGTTTAATATTTTCAAGTTCAAATTCTTTTTGGAAGTGTTCTGTACCGGAGATAATCTCATTAAATTCATAAGTTGAATTTCCATCCCAAATTCTTATCTTTAACTTTAGGCTGGAGGAAACTGCTTTATTTAGTATAGTTCCAATACTTATTTTAGTATTTCCACTTTGCTCATTTACGGAGATCGTATTAAAAGAGAAACTTTCAAAACTATATTCATCTGCTTGAAGTAAATAAATTGGTTTCCAAATTCCCTGAGTTAAGAACGCTGGCCCCCAATCCCATCCAAAAGAATATTGTGCTTTACGTATGTAGACTCTTTCGGATCTCAAAGCAACCGGAAGTTTGCCATACTTTGACTCAATTTGTTTTGCATACATTTCTGGAGAGATAAAAAGGATTTCGAGGTCATTATTTTTTTTCAAAATATGTTTGGCTATTTCGAACTTATATAGAAGAAACATATTTTCCACAATCCCCAGCATGGTTCCGTTCAATATTATTACCGCCGACGTATCAATTCCCTCCATAACAAGAAATATTTCTTTTGCGAGATCATAGTCTTCAGGCAGATCAAATGAAGTCTTATATGTCCAATTTTGTCTTCCGATCCATTGAAGCTTAGTTTCATTGTCGGAATAAAAAGGCTCAGGAATTAACTTATGATTGAGCAAATCTGTTTGAACAGTTCCCGGAACCGTAGCCTTGAGCCACTTGCCTTCCTTTATCTTATTTTTAAGCTCAACCGGTATTATTTCGTGAGTTTTTTTTAAGGAAAATTTCCAGTTATCATGTAATAAATATTTTTTCTTCAAATTGTCTCCTATTTTATAAGTATCATTTTTTTTACAAATCGTTGTGAGTTCGTTTTTAACACATAATAATAAATCCCGCTTGCAAAAGT
>JAJYCM010000136.1 GCA_021778375.1 Bacteroidota bacterium | reverse complement strand
GTGTTTTTAATTCAAACCATTCATCAATCTTATCTTGGGAAGTAATATTCTGTTCTATATCTCTTGCTTCATAACGTAAATCCAAAACAACTTTATCTGCGACAGCTTCATCAAATTTATAAGTATGGATAAACTTGCCGAAGACTTCCATACTTGTCTGCTTATCTTTTTTGAGAAGCGGTGTTCCAGTAAATCCAATAAACATTGCATTCGGCAGCAGACTTTTCATTGCTGAATGAAGCTTACCAGATTGCGTACGGTGGCATTCATCTACAAATACAAATATGTCTCCTTTTGCTCTAAAGTCTGCAGGTAAGCTTGCTTTCAGTTCTTCCAAATAAGAATCAACATCACCCTCTTCTTTTCCGCCAAACTTATGAATGAGTGAACACATCAGCCAGGGTGAATTATCATTAAGTTTATTTAACAAATCCTTACCGCTCTTTGTTCTATATATTTGCTCGGCAATGCCTTTATAAACTTTTTCAATTTGTTCATCTAGTTCTTCACGGTCTGTAATTATTAGGACGCGGGCATTATCAACGTTTTCCCTAATCCATTTAGTCAACCATACCATAGTTAAACTTTTGCCGCTGCCTTGAGTATGCCAGATTATTCCGCCTTCTCTTCTTTTAATAAAGTCTTGAGAAGCCTTAACGCCGAAGTACTGATTGTGCCTGCATAATTTCTTTATGCCCCTATCGTAAACAATAAAATCGTGAAGCAATTCTAAGAAACGTTCTTTGTTAAGCAGCTCAATAATATTTTTATCAAGCGGGTAAATAACTTTGGAAGCTTTATCTCTTATGCTTTTTGTAATCTCCAACAGATACGCTTCTTGCTTATTCCTCTCGATATCAACTTCTTTCCATTTCCAGAAATATTTTTCCTTAATATCAATAGCCCCGTATGCAAGCCCTTCAATATCGTTACCCGCCATTACATACTGTACAGTAGAAAAGAATGGAGCTATGAAAATATGTTTTTGATTATCCAAGTTTTGACGGATACCTTCCGAAATAGATACCGTACTTCGTTTAAGTTCTAATACACCTAAAGCAATTCCATTAACATATAGAACAATATCGGGGCGTTTGTTGTGAACGCCTTTTACAGTTACTTCTTCTGCAATTGCAAAATCATTTTCAAGCGGGTGATCCCAATCTATCAGCCAAACAGTTTCTTTATTCTGACCAATATCCGACTGCACATTAACGCCGTATCGTAGGCGGGTATAAACTTCTTTATTAACATAGTATAGCTTTTTGCTCTGGTCTTCTGAAACCTTTTTGAAGTTATAAATTGCCTTGGTGATGAGGTTTTGACTGTAACCTTTTTTGGTAAGGAAAGCGGTAAGGATTTCTTCTTCTACGTTACTGTTAAATTCGCGCTCTTCCCAGTTGCCTAGGTAACGGTAGTTCAATTCATTTTGGAATGATTGGATTACTCTATTTTGAGTTTCACGTTCTTTTTTGCCGATGTTACTCATCAAAAAATCCATCATTATTTGTTAAATAATATGAGATCCTTCCATTGTTCTCTGTCTCTTTTTTCCATAGTTTTTTTATTGTATCTAGGCGATACCAATAATTCATTCCAGCATGCCAAGATCTCCATATAACTTTATCTATTCTCTTTTTATGGCGATACCAGAAATATTCCTCTGCGCATAAATTAAAATAATCTATCACTTTTTGTCTCAATTCAATATTATTATTTTTATTGAAATCAACGTAATTGGGATATTCTCTTTCTATCTTTAACAAATGTTCATTTAATAGATCATACCTTTCATTGAACTCCTTAAAAAGCTGTTTGAGCATCTGCTCGTGAGAAATTTTTTTCGTGTGCCAAGAATAATAAGCAGTTAAAATAATACCGATAGTACCTAATACTAAAGATTCAATAAACGTAATGTTCATTCTATACCAACCTTATCTTTCCCGTTAAAAGGTTTTGCATCATACCTTGTTTAATCATTTTGTATTTGTCTAATTTCTTTTCGAGTGCTTCAATTTCAGAATCCATATCGCATAGAATTTCGGCAATGTAGATTTGTTCGGATTTCTCGGCTGGCAGAGGAATCGATGTTTTCCGAAATTCTACCATTCCTATTAAATTTTTCATAGCCCCGCCTTGTGTACTATCTATAATATTTGCTTGAAATTTTTCCCAACTGAAATAGTGGTAAAAATAGTTATCGCTATATTTGGTTTTATCAATTGTTAATTTTAATAGTGCTTGGTTTATAACACCTTTTACAAATCTGTTTGGTATTTGAAATATTTTACCTATTGTCCCCGAACAGCTAACTATAAAATCACTCTCTTTTACTTCGAACCTCTGAAGTTCTTTAAATTTATTTTCGTCTATGTAGTAATTTCCTAAATTTTCATCTCTATAAATTGCATTTTTCTGTTCATAAACCTTAAAACCCTTATCTTTAAAAAATTCTTTCTTTAATGCACCGCCAAATGGGCCTCTTACTAATCCATTTGGCACACAAAGTTCTTCTATCGATTTCTTAACCCATCCTTCTTTCGGTCTAAGCAACTCTTGCATTGCACCTTGCTTAATAAGTTTCTTTTTGGCAATGAGTTTTTCTAATTCGGTGATGAGTTTATCGGCATCGTTTAAGGCTGTGGCAATGGCGGCTTGCTCGACTTTTGTGGGAGGAAGAGGAATTTTAAAATTAGCCACTTGTTTTTGGGTAATCATTGGCACACCAGTTGATGAAGTATCCGATTTAATCTGGTTCTGACCTAGTGATGAAGTTAAATAATAATAAATATAGATAGGGGAATCTTCATTTATCCTTAGTAACACCATACTTGGATTAATTGTAGCGTCTCCAATCTCTTTATCAATTATAACTACTTTACCAATAGAACCTCTTTGAACAATTAATATATCATCTTTATAAACCATAATTTCTGGAGACTCACGATATTTTTCAGCTGAGATATGTGTTGAATTTGATAAATCAAGCCTATTTGAATTATCGATATGTTTTGCTCCAATAGCATAAGGTCCTGTATTACGTATATCTGCTTTAGTATATCCTTTCCATCCCACCCGTCCATTGATTGTACCAACTTGTCCAGTTAATCTTAAAGACCAATCATTTGGGATTTCCCCAATTTCAGTTTTTTGAAAACCTATAGGTATATTTTTCTCTACTACCATACAAAATTCATTTTCTTTAAATGATCTTCAACTTTTTTTGTAAGCTCATCAACACTATTAGAAAGTTTTGGCAATGGAGTTTCATATCGTTCAGCTAATTCTTTAATACGCTGTGTAAGGCGGTGGCTTATGTTATCCATTTCGGTTTTAATGCGATGCTCGATGTTGTGCATCCATTTTTTATCTACAACAATTGTTTTAATTTCATCAATGTTTAGTGTAGGGTATTTTTTAATAATAAGCACTTCCAATTTTTTTAACGCCGCTTTAATCTTGGATTGAACTTCTGTTTCATCGTCCATAAGTTTTTTATACTGCAGAAGCATATCATACTCATCAGCATTGTCGATATCACGCTCACCCAAATCTTTAATAGCACTTTGCAAACTCTTTTTACTAATCTTCTGCTTCTCATCAATTGCATTACTAAGCAAACCGTCTTCTCCGCCGTGTTCTTCTTTCAGCTCTTCCATTTTTGCATTTAGATTTTCAACTTCGGCTTCAAAATCGTCAATAGCCTTTCGTTCCTTTGCAAAATATTCTTGAATGATAAGTGAAGGAGGAATAAGTCTTCCTTCCAGCCCTTCAATACCAGCAACTTGTTTAACTACCTCCTTGTCGCCTTTTTTAGATTTCTTTTCTATCCGTTTAACATCGTTACCCGCTTTCCAGCCATCGGCTGCAATTTCATAGAAATCATCTTGCATTGTTTCAGCCCAATAATCCATAAGATGCTGATACATAGAATATTTATCCGTTAGCTGTTTACCAGCGTAATGCTTCAACAAGCTTTCGGAAATTATACCGATTTCCTTTTTTGGGTGCAGACCTTTTTTTAATTGTTTTACATAATCGGTTGTTTCAATTGCCCATTTTTTAAATACTTTATCCATCTGCTTACTGAATGAAGTAAACTCAGGATGATTAAAAATTGTACTCTTGATTTCGTCCTTATTCACAGTAAGATTATAGTAATTATCTCGTTGGCTGTTTACAAAAAGGTTGCTTTTAAGAGAAGGATAGACTTTCCAATAATCTTCCAAATCATCAATATCCCGCTTTGGAATACCGCCGAGTAAATGAGCTTCAATATCTTGTATGTCTTCTGGCTCCTGGCTATCAATGTAACGAGGTATGTTAAGGTTATAATCATTCTTTGGGTCGGCAATTTCTGAAAGCGGAATCATTCGGGAATACTTTTCAATCTCAATACGGTTGTTGAAAGTATCCACTATTTTGTGAATATCTTGCTCACGGAGTCGGTTTTTATTTCCATCTTTTATAAAGCCTTTACTTGCGTCAATCATAAAGATGCCTTTTCTATGTTCAGCATCTTCTTTATCAAGTATTACAAGACAAGCTGCTATTCCAGTACCATAGAACAAATTTGGCGGCAAACCTATGATGCCTTTTATAAAACCTTTTTGAATTATCTTTTTCCTTATATCCGCTTCCGCATTTCCTCTAAACAGCACACCTAAAGGTAGGACAATTGCTCCCTTGCCGTTTGATTTTAGCGATTTTATTAGATGCAAAAGAAAAGCAAAATCACCGTTTTTCTTTGGCGGAATATTATCATAACCTTCGAAGCGTTTATAAATATCGTTAACTGCATCTAAACCATTCGTCCAGTTTTTATTACTAAAAGGTGGATTTGCAACCGCAAAATTAAAAGCCCTTAATTCACCCGTCTTTTCATTTGTAAAATGCGGAGACGATAATGTATTTCCTTGTTCTATTTGTGAAGAAGGATTATTGTGCAGCCACATATTCATAACAGCCAATGCGCGGGTTGCGTTATCATTCTCTTGACCATATATGGTAATCTTACCATTTGGGGCTTCATCGGCTGCTTTTAAAAGTAATGAACCCGAACCGCATGTTGGATCATAGAGCGTATCAGACGGGCTTTTTGCGTTACTAATACCAATTACTTTTGCCATTATTCGGGATACTTCTGCGGGAGTGTAGAACTGTCCTTTACTCTTGCCGCTTTCAGTTGCAAAATGACGCATAAGATATTCATAAGCGTCACCAAGAATATCATCACCTTCTGCAGTATTACTGCTGAAGTCGAGAGCTTCCTTTTCAAAGATGCTTATAAGGTTACTAAGTCTATCAACCTTTTCCTTCCCTTTACCAAGTTTTTCATCGTCATCAAAATCGGCTACCGTAATAATTCCATATAAATCATTTGCCTTAGCCAACTCAGTTATCTTTTTATTTATTTGGTCGCCAATATCAGCTTTACCTTTTAGCTTGATCAGGTCATTGAAGCTGCAGCCTTCAGGTATCTCAACCAATTCCCCGCCCTTGTCGGACACATACTTCATAAATAAAAAAACCAATACATAATCTTTGTATTGGCTTGCGTCCATACTGCCTCTTAGTTCGTCGCAGCTTGCCCAGAGTGAGCTGTATAATTCTGATTTTTTAATTGCCATACTTTTCTACTTGTGTGAGTTCTCTATATTATTTAGTTTGATGGAAGTCAAGTTAATAAATTAACAGTCAAACAGGAAATCTTGGAAAGATCTATTATTGGTATTGAGAAAGAAAAAAAACCCTCTTTCGAGGGCTGATTTATTTCTTAATAACTTCATGCAATTTAAGTTGTGCGATTTTATCATCAGTCATCGCAACTAGCCTACCAGCAACATCTTCAACTCTATCCAAGCCACAAGAACCAACAGAGCTTGTATAGTAATATTGAGGAAGGCTAAGACTAAACTGCACACACCAGGCAATTGAGTAAACACAAGCATTACCAGGGCTATTTGCATCATAGTCTGTTGAAACAATGTTTAGAACAAGAGAGTTCTCAATATTGTAACTTAGTTCCATTGATGATGATTTCCTTATTTCCTCTTTAATTACATAAAATAGCTTCTCGCCAACTAAATCCTCTCCACTGTAATTGATAAATACTGGGATTTTTTGTTGTTGTGCAGAAATTGTTATAGTTGTAATTAGTACTGCTATAAATATTTTTAATAAGTTCATTTTTGGCCTTTCATATTTGTTAATGATTAATTTTTATAGATTCTAATAGTCGGCTCTTCCCTTGTCTCAATAGCCGTATGTCCTGCTGGCAGAGATTTAACACCGCAAGATTCCAACTTTTCAGCTTTTAGCTTGGTTAATAGCCGTTGCACATCTTTCTGCTCATCATACTGCTCAAGTGCAATTAATAGATCGCTATAATCGGAATATGAAAGCTTCGGCAGTTCATATGATTTAAGGTCATCCTCAACTTTGCTCATGATTACTCGTGATGTCTTGCTAATTGCCCGCTTGAGCTGAAAGTAATTACCCTTTATGCTTTCCAGGTTATTTCGTCTTAGTATTTCATTAGCCCTTGTCTTAAGCCTTTCCTTTGTTGATTTGATATGCTGGATAGATTCATCAATTGCCTTCTTCCTTTCTGTAAGTAAGTCAATTTCTTTATCTAAGCCGCCATTGTTCATTAATAGCCAAGCCCATGCATCAACCTTAACTGGAAGATTTACCTCAAGGCTAATTAACTTTTCTTCATCATCTTGAAGTATCTCCCCGTCATTATCCTGGATATTACTAAGGATTAAATTCTTGATATAGAGCATTTGCTGTAATGATTGTCGTGGATTCAGCTCAATTGAATTATTGTTGTTCATTTTGATTGTTCCTTTCTTTGTTAAGGGCGAGGCACCCCAAAGTGCCTCGCACGTTGTTGTTGGTTAGAATATGAAATCATCTTCAACTAAAGCTTCTGTATTTTCAATTGGTGAACTGATGGAAAGCTCAGTGAGTGATTTGTTAAGTAGTTCTGGTTTATAATTACTTGGATAGCCTCTGGCTACTGATTTGGAGAAAAGCTGCTGTAGAATATCTGGATCAGTGTCAACAATATTCCAGGTACTATACTTTAGCCGTCCATCTTCCGATATGCCTTTTACATAGTCAAGAATGAATATTTTCTTTCCATGAATCTTTGCAAGGAAGTCTGGTGGTATATCTTTGTTGGAGAATGAAGCAAGCTTCTCCTTTAATTCTTCCCTA
>JAJYCM010000135.1 GCA_021778375.1 Bacteroidota bacterium | reverse complement strand
AAAATTAAATATAGCGGAAATGCTCAACTTTTAGAAGCAGTTAGTGTATTTAAAGATTATATTGCAAACGAAACACTCGCCGAAAAACTTGTAAATAAGAATGAGTTTGAAGGCGGCTATAAACAAGAATGGAAAATTGGTGATTATGATTGTTCCATTCAAATTGAAAAGGTTAATCCGTAAGAAAAGGAGACCCAAATGGCAAAAAAAATAGCTACTAAAAAAGCTGTCGCAAAAAAAACAGTTGTTAAAAAAAGCGGCAAAGATTTAAAAAAATTAAAAAAGAAAACTATGCCAGATCCCAAGCCGATTGTTAAAAAGCAGGTAAAAAAGATTGCTACAAGTTCTTCTAAACTTAAGAAACCTGTTAATAAGAAAGTGATAATTAAAGCATCTATGGCTAAAACTAAGGAAAAAAAGAAAGTTGAGCCCATAATTGAAAAAACTTCTCCTTCCGCTTCCGAAGTAAGGCAAAAGGCAATCGAAAAAATAAAAGGCTATAGCAAAAAAGATCTTGACCATTTCAGAACGGTAATTTTAGCAAAACGTGATGAAATAATTGAACAGCTACAGAATCTTAAAGATCAAATGCTCGACCCAACTACCGGTGAATATATAAATGAAAATTCTCCTTATTCCCTCCACATGGCTGAGCAAGGAACTGATGCAATGGAGAGAGAAAAAACTTTTTTATATGCACAAAGAGAAAACAAATTTTTGGGGTATCTTGAAGATGCACTGAAAAGAATTGACGCAGGCACTTATGGTATATGTATTGACTGTATAGACGAACCGCAACATCTCTGCCCAACTTGTCCTTTAATTCCCAGGGCAAGATTGGAAGCCGTACCCCATAGCCAGCTTTGTTTGCCCATTAAGCAAAAACAAGAAAAGAAATAATTATAATTTGTTGAATTGCAATTAAGTTAAAATGGCTGTTAGACTGTAAATTCTTTTGGAAATTTAGGTGAAAGTTTGAAGGTTTTGTTCGTTTCTTTATTCGTAGTTATTATTGACCAGGTTAGTAAGTTGATGGTAAAGGGACTTTCAATTCCATTTATCAAATTAAATATTCAAGGTTTAGAACGGTGGCAAAAAATCCCGGTTTTGGGCGGAATATTCAACATTACGCTTGTTGAAAATCCCGGAATAGCTTTTGGTATAGACTTAGGTAGTAATTTTAAGCTGATGGTCTCAGTATTCACTTTGGTAGCCAGTATGGGTCTGCTTTATTATATCTTTAGGAATAAAGAAAAAAAATTTGACTTCCGCCTTTCTCTTGCTTTAATTTTGGGTGGAGCCGTAGGAAATTTAATAGACAGAATTTTTTACGGGATACTGTACGATTATGCTCCTCTATTTCACGGCAGAGTAGTGGATTTTCTCGACTTCAGGATCTTTAACTTATTTATTTTTAATAGAACATTCGGTAATTATGTGTTTAACTTTGCCGATGTTTCAGTAACTGCGGGAGTAATACTGCTCTTGTTTATTCTGAATAAACAGAAAATTACCGGTGATAATTTTAATTCAAACCTTGAAAAAGCTTTACCCGAAAAATAAGGATTCGATTGAAAATCTTTTTTATTTCACTTGCCGTTATACTCGTAGATCAAATTTCAAAGATGATTATCAAGGGATTTACGATTCCGTTTCTCAAAATATTTCACGTTGGAATGTTCCAGGGAGAAAGCATTCCGGTTTTGGGAAATTTTTTTCGTATTACTTTTATTGAAAATCCTGGAATGGCTTTTGGATTTGATCCGGGATTTAATATGAAACTTTGGCTATCAATATTTTCTCTTATAGCAAGCCTCGGGCTGGCAATTTATTTGTATTTTATACGTGAAAAGAATTTTACTCTTCGGCTGTCTATCGCTCTTATTCTTGGTGGTGCAATAGGTAATTTGATTGACAGGATGTTTTATGGGGTTTTTTATGGCTATGCCCCTTTGTTTTACGGTAAAGTTGTCGATTTCCTTGATTTTGATTTCTTTAAATTTTCTTTATTCGGAAAAATTTTTGACCGCTGGCCTATTTTTAATTTTGCTGATGCCTCCGTTACAATAGGTGTCTTAATTTTGATTATCTTTTACCGGGGCGCTGAAAAAGAAAGTAAGGATAACCCGGATGATATTCCTTCTGAATCGAATTCTACCGAACAAAATGAAAATAACGCTTAATATTTTTTAATTTCGGTTCAACCGCTCTATCCAAAAAATTAACTTTTTAATAACGCCCGCTCAATCTTACGCATTAAGAGGAGTTTATGTCAAAGATAATTAACAAAAAAAATTACCGCATCGAAGTCCCCGATGGAAAAAGAAAAGAGCGATTGGATATTTTTCTTACCAATTGTATCGAGAACGCTACCCGCTCAAAAATCCAAAAGCTAATCGAAGGAAAGCTTGTTAAAGTTAACGGGGAATTTGTAAAGCCAAGTTATCAAGTTCAGCCTAATGACTTGGTTGAAGCATTTATCCCGATTGCTCCGCGTCCTGATGAAATCGAACCAGAAGAAATTCCGCTTAATATTGTGTATGAAGATAGTTTCCTAATAGTCGTTAATAAGCCTGCGGGAATGGTTGCGCATCCGGCTTATGCAAATTATACTGGAACTTTAGTAAATGCTCTTCTTCATCATTCACAAAAATTAAGTAGAGTAAATTTACCCGACAGGCCGGGTATCGTTCACCGGATTGATAAAGATACTAGTGGTTTACTCGTGGTTGCAAAGGATGAATGGACGCATGCAAAGCTTGCCGAACAATTTTCAAAACATTCTATTGAACGGGAGTATTGGGCGGTTGCTTGGGGACGATTCAAAGAGAAAAAAGGAGAAATTAATTCGAATATTGCAAGAAGCAAATCCGATAGAAAAAAATTCACGGCTGTAAAATCAGATGGTAAAACGGCCGTAACATTTTTTGAAGTTCTAAAAGAATTTGATTTTACTTCGCTGGTAAAAATCAATTTGAAGACCGGTAGAACTCACCAAATTAGAGTTCATCTATCAAGCATTGGGCACCCAATTTTTGGTGATCCTACTTACGGCGGTAGAAATGTTCTTTTTGGATCGACCCTACCCAAAATTAAAAGTAGAGTCGAAAATCTTTTAAATATTATGCCCCGGCAAGCTCTTCATGCTAAAACTCTCGGATTCATCCATCCGAATACAAAAGAATTTTTAAGGTTCGATTCCGAATTGCCCGAAGATATGAACATATTGCTTAAAAAATTATGATTCCTCTTGCGGTTAAAAAATATCTTCAAAAATATTCACTTTCAAATTGGCGTATTGAGCTAAGTGAATTTGAAGGTATTGAAAATGTTGTTGTGATTCCGGCAATTTCTGAGTATCAAAATATAATTATACTTCTGTCATCCCTTGCCGAAATGGATTCTAAATATTTCAATTCGACCATAGTTGTCTTTGTGGTGAATAACCTTGCCTCTTCAAGCATTGAAGTAAAGAAAGAAAATGAAAAAACACTATCGGTTATTCGGGCAATATTAGAAAAAAACTTAAAAACGGGAATTGAAACAATCGACGATGTAATATTATCAGGACTAAAAGTCGGACTGATTGATGCTGCCTCAGAGGGGAATGAATTGCCTGAAAAAGATGGCGGCGTCGGGTTGGCAAGAAAACTTGGAATGGATTTAGCTCTAAGTATTTTTGATTTTAACAGTAATAATAAGAAAATATTAATTTGTCTCGATGCCGATTGCACTGTTAAGAAAAATTATTTGACGGAGATTGTTCAAAATTTTAACCGGCGAAATCTTTCTGCTTCAGTTATAAATTACGAACATAAATTACATGAGGATAAAGAGACTACAGCAGCAATAGTTTGCTACGAAATATTTTTACGTTTCTATGTTCTGGGGCTCAAATATGCTAAGTCTCCGTATGCGATTCATACTGTTGGTTCTACTATGATATGTGATTTTGAGTCTTATATAAAAGTCGAAGGTATGAACAAGAAAAAAGCTGCGGAGGATTTTTATTTTTTAGAAAAGCTTGCTAAAAATGTTACGGTTGAAAAAATTAGCGGAACAACAGTTTATCCCGCAAGCAGAAAATCGTGGAGGGTGCCGTTTGGTACCGGGCAAAGGGTCAGTCGCTTCCTGTCAAATATTCAAAATGAATATCTTCTTTACGATCCAAAATCTTTCTATATTTTAAGAGATTGGTTGAAAGTGTTTCATTCTTTGAAAAATGTAGATGCAAAAATTTATCTTAAGTCTGCTGAGAAAGTCGACAAAAATTTATTTAATTTTCTTACAGTGCAAGATTTTGAAATGAATTGGAATAAAATTGTTGAGAATTCTTCCGGGGAGAAACAATTAAGTGTACAAAAGATGAGGTGGTTTGATGGCTTTAGGACACTGAAGCTAATCCATTTTTTGCGAGACACCGCATATCCATTGATCAACATGTTTGATGCACTGGATGAAATGTTTAAACATCAGGGAATAACTTCTTTACCGGATAGGAATAATATTTTGTTACCATCTATCAAAGTTCAAATGGAATATCTAAAAACGTTAAGAGAATTAACATAAAAATATTTAGATGATATATTATGATAAATAAATCTAATCAGGATGAAATTCAAAAATATCTAAGCGATGCTTCTAATTATCACGGCAGTTGCCAGTCTGTATATTTCCCGGAAAATGCCAACGATGTATCGTCAATTTTAAAAGAAGCAAATGCAAAAAAAATATTGGTAACTGTTGCCGGCGGCGGTACTGGCTTAACAGGGGCGTGCGTTCCTCAAGATGGAATTGTAATCTCAACCGAGAAGATGAATAAAATTATTGAAGTTAACGAAACCGAAAAGTTTGCTATAACCGAACCGGGAGTAATTTTATCTGATTTATTAAGGATTATTTCCGAAAAAAATCTTTTGTATCCGCCCGATCCGACTGAAAAAAAATGCTTCATCGGAGGTACAGTTGCAACAAATGCTTCCGGCGAAAAAACCTTTAAATATGGTCCGACAAGGGATTATGTTTTAGAGCTTGAAATTGTTTTACCTACTGGAGAATTATTAAACCTTAAGCGTAATGAACAAGCAGCAGAGCTTTATTCACTCGACCTTCATACTGCCGGAGGTAAAAGAATTAGCGTGGAAATTCCTGAATATCAAATGCCGGATACGAAAAATGCTTCGGGATATTTTTGCAAACGCAATATGGATGCAATTGATCTGTTTGTAGGGTCGGAAGGAACACTTGGAGTAATTACTAAAATTAAATTGAAGATTCTCCCGGCACCTGAAAAGATTATTTCGTGTCTTGTGTTTTTTAATCAAGAAAAAAATGCGCTCGCATTTGTCCGGCAAGCAAGAAATATTTCATTTGATACAAGGCTACGAAATGATTTAAGAACAATTGACGCTCTTGCGCTGGAATATTTTGATGAGCAAGCTCTAAAGTTTCTATCGGAAGATTATCAGCAAATACCGGGAGATGCAAAAGCCGCCGTTTGGTTTGAGCAGGAAGTTACTCATTCAAACGAAGAATCATTTTTTGATAATTGGATTAATTTGATTAGAAAATTCAATGGTGATGAAGAAAGCGCTTGGTTTGCCGTAACAGATGCCGACAAAATTAAATTGCAGGAATTCCGGCACGCAATTTCTTTGAAGGTCAATGAATTTATTTCTAAGAATAATTTCAGAAAGTTGGGGACAGACGTTGCAGTACCTGATTTAAATTTTGAAGAGTTGTATTATTATTCTAAAAATGTGGTTGAACAAACTGGACTTGACTATGTTATCTATGGGCATTTTGGTAACTCACATATGCATTTGAATATGCTTCCAAAAAATAATACGGAGTTTGAGAATGGTAAATTGCTATACAAAAACATTTGTCTAAAAGCTATTGAGTTAAAAGGAACAATTTCTGCTGAGCATGGAATTGGAAAAATGAAAAGGGAACTGTTGCTTGCAATGTATGGTGAAGAAAATATTAAAAAGATGATGTCTCTAAAAAAACAGTTTGATCCAAATCTTATTCTGAATAAAGGGAATCTATTTTATGAATCACTTTTATAGAAAATGATATGTCCGTTCTAGAAATTGTTTTTTCCTTTTAATTCCTTTCTTAAATTATTAAAACTGGGACAAAATTTTTCTACCAGCGCCCAGAAATATTTAGAATGATTCATCTCTTTAAGATGGCATAGTTCATGAATGATTACGTAGTCAATTATTTCTTTCCTATACTTCAATAACATGTAGTTAAATGAAATATTGCCCCTTGCGGAACAGCTTCCCCAGCGCGTTTTCTGCCCACGTACGGTAACTTTATTTATTCTAAAATCAAATTGATGCGCTAATTCTGATGTCCTCTCCTGTAAATAATTTTTTGCATGATTTTTTAGCCATGCATTATATAATATTTCCAATTCGATTGTACTGTCTTCAGGACTTATTATTTTTAACGTATTACTCTCAAAATGAATGTTATGCTTTTTAATAAAAAGTGCAAACTCCTGTTCGACTTTAATCTCACTTCCGAAATAATAATAGTTCTTTTCTTTAACAGATCGGGAATGCAAATGCTTTTTTATCCAATCTGATTTCGCTAAAATGAAATTTTCAGCTTCTTTCAATTCATAACCGCGCGGTAGTATAAGCTCTAATTCATTCCCCCGGCTTATCTGTAGACGTAAGTGAATTGCTTTGCGGCTGTATCTATACTTGTAAGAGATTTCTTCCTGGCTGATTTTAATTGAGCTGGAGTAAATTCTGTCTGTTGACTTCAATAATTTTTTAATTCAAGTATTTAAGTTGATATTTTCTTGTAACTCGTTTTATCTTTACTATCTTGCAAAGTAATACCAAGTTCTTTAAGTCCATCTCTTATTTTATCCGAAAGTAAAAAGTTCTTTTCTTTTTTTGCTTCTATTCGCAGATTGATAAGAAAATCTATTAAAGAATTTTCCAACTCACCGCTGCTTGAAGTCTTTTCTTCTGAAAAATCTAAAATGCCTAGTACACCTGCTGCCGTCTTTTCGAGAAATCCTTTCACTTGGATAAAGAAGTCGTTGCTAATATTGTTATTCTCGGCAATTGTTTTATTAACGTCCCGGACAAAATCAAAAATAACCGCTGCTGCTTGTGGCGAATTAAAATCATCATCCATTGCGGAAGTAAAATTGTCTTCATAACGTTTAAATTCAAAATCCGGTGTAATTCCACCTTCCTTATTTATAAGTGATTCTTCATTAATTCTACTAGCAAGATTTTTAAGTTTCTCCAATCCTTTTCCCGAGGAAGAAAGGAGTTCTTCGCTAAAGTTTAACGGACCGGCATAGTGT
>JAJYCM010000134.1 GCA_021778375.1 Bacteroidota bacterium | reverse complement strand
AGCTCGTGGCTCAGGTTTGGTCCCTTCTACTTCCGTAAGAAAATAAACTTTTTCATTATGTCAAAGAACATTATGTCTTTTTTAAACATACAAGGTTTTGCACTTCACTTCCTTTATATTTGAAATTGTCTGCGTAACATGAGTTACTTATATATCGACTTAAACAAATTGGAATAAAAAAAGCCCGTTATTAAACGGGCTTAATAAAAATAGAGTTTTTTATAATGCTCTTATAATACTGCATCCTTTGCTGCTTTTGCTATTCTGAATTTTAGAACTTTTTTAGCTGGTATAACCATTGTCTGACCGGTAGATGGATTTCTGCCCATTCTTTTTTTCCGGTTGACGACAAGAAGTTTTCCTAAACCAGGGATCACAAAAGATTTTTTTGCTTCTTTATAAGCCAATGCATTTAACTCATCCAAAAATTCTCCAGCAAATTTTTTGGTTGAACCGGTCTTCTTCGAAAGATGATCCAAGATTTGAGATTTGGTCATTGATTTAGCAGCTGCCATAATGTTACCTCTTAAGTTTATTAATAAGTTTATTACGCAGGCAAATTAAAAAGAATTTATTTTAAATAAAATATTTTTCGCAAGATTTATCAATTATTTTTTGAGCTCTGTAAATCGCAAATGACTGATAATTAGGGCTTTTAATCGTGTCAAATTTTTCTTTTACCCGCTTTTTGCTTTTTGTAGCTTAAACTTTTATTATTTATTTTCATAATGATCTTTAACGAGAGAAAAACTTTAGCCTTAACCAGAATGAAATTTCTTCCAATACTACTTTTATTTTTCTTTATAAATCTTTACCCGCAAACGCGCGATTCGCTTGTAGCAAAGCCGGATTCTGTAATTCCAGGTATGATAAAAGATAAATCGAAAGATTCCCTTTCCGTAAAAGATACAATGAAAATTATTCCGGACACACTTATTTATATCTTTCAAAAAGCTCTTGAGGACAACAGTATTTTTATTGACCGAAAAATTATTGACAGACTTGATTACCGTTATGCCGGTGATTTTTTTAAACCATTTGCTTTGAGCTTTGTAAGAGACCTTGGATTTATTGGGCAGCCAAATGAAGTTATGCTTTACGGCCTGGGTTTCGGCGGAATAAGTTTTTTACAAAACGGGATTCTTCAAAACAACATGCTTACAAATAACTTTGACTTGAATGAAGTTCAATCGGAATCCGTCGATTCGGTTGAAATTATTCCGCTGCCGAGGGGATTTTTATTCGGCTCAGTAAGCAATCCAGCTTCAGTTAATTTCATTTCAAGAGATATTACAGTTCGGGAACCTTACTCGCGTATTAAATATTATCAAGGTCCTTATGGCGAAGCATTAATTAACATGCTCTTTAATGAAAGGATATTTAAAAAATTCTCTATTTCCTTTGATGTGACAAATAGAAAAACTGACAGCAGCTATGCCAATAGCGCTTTCAGCACTTGGCAGGCGAATGTAAATCTTAAATATTTTTTATCGGACAAGATAAATTTAATAGCTTCTTACGATTTTGTTCATTCAGAAATTGGCCTGAACGGCGGAGTAAATGCTGATAGCTCTATTCCATCAATTCTTGGACAAACTTATTATGATTTTATTGGTTGGCCTGTAATCTCTCCTTACCGGCATCTAAGCACAAAAAGACATTTTTTTGACCTGCATCTATTAAGCAACTTTTCAAAGAATAGTTTTACTGATATTAATATTTTTTACAAATTCAGCATGGACCAGTTAAACGACTTCGTTGATACGTTAAATTTGAATAATATTGACCAAAATAAAACTTATGGAATTTCTTTAAGACAGGATTATAGCAAAAGTATCTTTAACATTTCATTAATCGGAAATTATGAAGAAACTGATTTCAAATACACTTCATTTTCAAATATATCGTCGCTGTTATACCCATTTCATGAAAAAGTATTTTTCTTATCTGCAATCTTGTCGGCTAATTTGATTGACAGCAGCCTCGTTCCGGCAGTTTTCTGCAAATATTCAAACCAATCTCAGGCACAATATCTTCTATTTCAAAGAAATAATTTTGCCGGTTTAGGATTCGATCTTACTTATAAATTTTTTAAGTATTATAAATTCTATTTAGGATTTTCCAACTATCAGACAGCAATATCATTAAAAAGTCTAAGCAACTTCGAATCCGGTTTAATGACTCACTTTGAAAATCTATTTGTAGACCTGAAATATTTTAAACGGAATAATTTCGAACCTCAACAATATTCCTTTCTAACTCCGGATACTAATTACATTTCAAACATATCCGGCTTTAGTCTTAATTTGAATTATTCAATTTGGAAAATTTATCTTGAAACAGCGTCTTCATTTTATTGGCAGCAAAACATCTCAAGCTTGTTTTATGAATTCCCTAAAACAAAGTCAAGTGTAGGAATCTATTACCGCGATATACTTTTCAACTCAAATTTGAACCTAAAAACCGGGTTCGTGTCATATTACACAGGAAAATCAAGATACACATTGGGCGCCGATATTCCGGCTTCAACACGAATTGACTTTACACTGTCCGGTGAAATCAGAAAAGTTGCAATGGTATATTTTACCTGGGAAAATTTATTGGGTACAAATTATTACATCATTCCTTATTACCCAATGCCAGGAAGAAGCATCCGATTTGGAATTGCGTGGGAGCTATTCAATTGATTAATGGGCTACAAGCTAAGCCTGTCTTTAAATTTAATCGCTTGCCTGCGAGATACTTCTATCTTTACACCACCCTTTAATTTTACAAGCAACCCGCCGTTCATCCACGGTTCAATATTTTCAATGTACTTAAGATTTATTATATGTTTGCGGTTAGCCCTAAAGAAGGTTCTGCTGTCTAATCTTTCATCAAGATAATTCAATGTGCGAAGAATTAGCGGTTTATTTTCTTCAAAATAAAGTCTGACATAATTTCCTTCAGATTCAAATAGCCTTACTGACTCAAGTTTAACGAACCAGCATCTTTCGCCGTCTTTGACGAAAACCTGGTCTGTTTCGGTTAAGATTGGATTTTCAGAATCTTGTGTTATTGTTTTCCTATTTCTTTCGACAATTTTTTTAACTGTTTCTTCAAGTCGTTTAGGTTCAATCGGCTTTAGTAAATAATCCATGGCATTATACTCAAAGGCTTTCAGTGCATATTCATCATAAGCAGTAGTAAAAATTACTATAGGAACTCTGTCTAATTCCTCAAGTAGTTCAAATCCATTTTTACCCGGCATTTGAATATCAAGAAAAATAAGATCGGGGTTCAGCTCATTGATTTTACTTTTTGCATCATCGGCATTTATTGCTTCACCGACAATATTAATTTCTTTGAATGGCGATAACAACCTTCGCAATTCTACACGCGCCAATCTTTCGTCGTCAATTATTAATGCTTTCATTTTTTAATCCTCCAATTGGAATTACAATTTCTGCAGTTACTTCATTTTCAGTTTCGTTCTTAATTGAAAAGAATGCCTTCTCGCCATAGATAAGATGAAGTCGGTGCTTTGTATTATTGATGCCGAAACCGCTTGATTTTTGAAGAGCATTTTCATCAAAACAGCCGCTGTTTTTTATTTTAATCCGAAGTTCGGAATCGTTACTTTTGGTTGAGACAAGAATAGTTCCGCCTTCGGTAATTTTTGAGATCCCATGTTTAATTCCGTTTTCCACTAAAGTCTGGATCATCAAGGGGGGAATTTCAATTTTGGCTGATTTTGGATCGATTTCGATTTTATATTTTAATCTTTCTTCAAATCTAATTGCTTCAAGGGCAAGATAATCTTCAACTGCTTGCATCTCCTCTTCTAGCGAAACTGTTTCAGTTCTCTCCATTTTCAAAGAATATCTTAAAATGTTGGATAACTTTGTAACTGCAGTCTGTGCACTTGATGGCTCCTCTTCAATTAATGCTCTTATGCTGTTCAAAGCATTGAACATAAAATGTGGATTAAGCTGTGACTTTAAAGTTCTTAGCTCAAAATCTTTTACTGCAGCTTCCCAGATTAGCGATTCAATTTCCGCTCGCTTATAATTTTCAAAAAAGTGAATTGAAAAATAAATCAAAGCCCATGACAAGATTATGCCGCTCAAATTTAGAATACCCATTAAGGGTGGAGCAACATGTAATCTAGTAATATGGATAATGCCTGTTTCAACATTTGCAAGAAAATACAAGAAAAACATCAATGAGCCTATTATAAAGGAGGCAATTAGAACACGCGGCACTATTTTCTTTAGAGTAAGATTGACCCATCCGTTTTTTTTTATGAAGTACCGAAAAATATGAGTAAATGAAATGCCCATGAAACTGAGATAAAGAATCAATATCAGCTTTTGCCATGATAAGTGATCAAAGGAAGTAGTGATGGTAATATTAATGAGAGCAAAAAAAGCCCAGCCGGATAACTGGCTAATCCAATAAGTTTTTTTTCTGTTCATGTGGATATTATGATTTTTTCCTCCCTCGGAAGTCGTAGGTCTTGCAGATATGTTTAATCCAGCCAAATCAATTAAATTCGTTTTCATTAAATATAATCTTAACCGTTCTAAAAGAAAAACTTCGCGTGGTAAAAGTTTAGTTACCACTTAAATTTTATTTTCTCCTTTTGGGAGAATAATTAAAGGAGGCAAATAAAAAGCCCACAACATTTTATAATCGCTAAGAGAAAATAATTTATTCCGGTCAGATTAGTGGATATTTTAGTATTAGTGGTTTTTAAGGATGATAGACGGGAAAAAACGATAGGCGAAATATGGCTTCGCCTATTAGTTATTCACTCATGTTACGCAGACAATTTCAATTAGACTGGTAGTGGAATAACTCCGAGGTTTAGGAAAACCTCGGAGGTTTTGCATTAGGTAATAATCCTTTGTGTGACACTAGTTATTCTTTAAAATTAATTTAAGGAAGGATAAAATCTTATTCCGATAGCACCGTCAATACCTGAACCAAAATCAGGAGTTAAACCTACAAGCACTCCGATTTCACCGAATATTTCAAGCGGGGTACGACGTGGAAGAACATCCACTCCAAAAACTCCCCGGATACCAAGTGCAGTTCCACTGTTTGCTCTGAATGTTTTATCCCAAAAGCCGTGTCCTTCTCCAAAGCCTAATGCAAGTCCAGGACCGGCATATAAATTTGCCATATCTGAATTAAAAGCGTTAAAGTGCCAAAGATAATCCGCATCTAGCCGCGGGCTTCCGAAATATGAAGAGCCAAGACCAAAGACAAATGCATTGTCAAAATCCGTCCAATATTTAACAGTAACTCCGGTTGGTTCTCCAAGAATGATTCCAAAGCCTAAATTTTTTCTACCCGGTGATTGAGCAAACAAATTGTATGTAACAGTTGCGACAAAAAGTATTCCCAACAAATATTTTTTCATAGTAGCTCCGTTTGTAGTTGAATAAATAACATCAGCCACAAATATTTAGAAATATTTACTAAGGCTATATTGGATTCATCACATTTTTTTAAGAAGTGAATTATTTTTCACTGTGGCGAATTCATATTCATTGAAGCCCATTCTTCTTTTGCCGGGCCATAAACACCCGGGACTTTTAGTCCAGCCTGTCGCATCAACACGGTAATTTGCCCGCGATGATGTGTCTGATGAAGAATAATAGATGAAAGCACATTTCCTTTTTTCCAGGTTTGCCCAAACATTGGAATATCATCCTTTAAGGAATCATCTGTCCATTTTTCAACTAAAGTATCAATCAAAATTTTTGATACTTTCTCATATTCTGCAACTATCGTTTTTGCATTTTTGGGAACATTGGTGTTTGGTGCTTTCTGTGGTAATATACCTGCGTGAGCAGGCATAGTCTCCAACGATGTAACTAAGTGCCAGGCAAGTACTCCGAGAGTACGACCATCTTCGTATACTTTTTGATTTAGCGACTCATCAGTGATATTATTCAGAACCTTCGTGGTTGCTTGCGATTCGTATGCCCAATCATTTTCGAAATCCGAAATTTTATAATACATATTTACTCCTATATAATTGTTAAAATTGTTTTACCTAACTCTGGGAAAGTGGAATTTTGGAGTAATGGAATAAACTAATTTTTTCCATTACTCCAAAGGGAAATCCAGTGTTTGATGAATAACTAACTTAAGTTTGCAAGAATATCATTTAACTTTATTAAATTATTCTGCCAATCAGCCTGCTTCGCTTTTTCGTGTTCTACTACTTCTTTAGCCGCGTTAGATATAAATTTCTCGTTAGATAATTTTTTCTGTATTCCGGCAAGAGAATTTTCAAGGCGGCCTATTTCTTTTTGCAGTCTGTTCTTCTCAACTTCAAGATCTATTAAACCTTCAAGCGGGACATATATCTCGCATCCGTTTATAACTGTCGAAGCGCTTGCTTTCGGTTTTTGTATATTTGCGTCAACATTTATTTGATTAACGCGCGCTAATTTTTTTATATACTCAATTTGATGTGATCCTACGTTTGAAGTTCTTAAATATGCTGTAATAAATTTTGAAGGTGGAATATTCATTTCACCGCGAATGTTTCTAATTGCGGTAATTATATCCTGAACAAATCCCATTTCCTTTTCTGCAGTTGGATTGATTAAAGATTTGTTCAACTCAGGATAGTTAGAAATGGAAATGCTCTCTCCATCCTTTCTCTTTTTGATTAACTGCCATAACTCTTCTGTTATATAAGGCATAAAGGGATGAACGATCTTTAATAGATTTTCAAAAATT
Organism: Bacteroidota bacterium; assembly: GCA_021778375.1. Classification (GTDB taxonomy): domain Bacteria; phylum Bacteroidota; class Ignavibacteria; order Ignavibacteriales; family Ignavibacteriaceae; genus FEN-1297. The sequence goes on along the minus strand of JAJYCM010000134.1, from coordinate 608 downwards.
AAAAGTGCTCTTGTAAGAACTGCAGATTTAATTTCCGCGTCGTCGGCATATAATCTATTCTTTGCAAGCTCAATGTACCAATCACAGAAATCATTCCAAGCAAATGAATAAATAAACTTGCTTGCATTGTTGATTTCAAAATTATCCATTGCATTGTTCATGTTCAGCAATGTTTGATTGAGGCGGGAATTTATCCAATGATCTGAAAAATCAAGATGCTTATCAACTAAATTTCTATCCAGGGGAAACTGCTCAGTATTCGCTTCCTGAGAAGCAAGGTTCATCAGTAAAAACCTTCCCGCATTCCATAGCTTGTTGGCAAAGTTTCTTCCAAGCTCGCATCGTTCGGAGCTGAACAAAACATCCTGACCAAGCGGGGCCAAATAAATCACAGTAAATCTTAAAGCATCGGCGCCATATTCAGATATAACGTCAAGAGGGTCGGGAGAATTACCGAGCGACTTGCTCATCTTTCTTCCTTGTAGATCTCTAATTATGCTTGTAAAATAAACATCCTTAAACGGGATATTCTTTTTGAAGTGAAGCCCTGCCATAATCATTCTTGCGACCCAGAAGAAAATTATATCTGGCGCTGTTACAAGCGAGAT
>JAJYCM010000133.1 GCA_021778375.1 Bacteroidota bacterium | reverse complement strand
ATAATTGAAAAAATAAATCGTGCACAAAGTCACAGTACTAGCTCTATATCAAATGCTTTAAGAGGCAATAAAAAAGCCTTTAGATTTCTCTAAAGGCTTTTTTAGAAGATACAATACTAACTAAATTTAGAAAGTATATCTTACACCAAGCTGCATTGTCCAGCGTGAGGTAAAGTTATCATAGTTCCAGGCTAAATTATTTGCTGGAGCTCTGAAGCCAAATACAGGTCTTTTAGTTGCAGCATCCATCCCTTGATAAGAGACAACGTTGTAAGTATTATAACCGCCGCTAACATCCCAACCCCAATCACTGTTAATTAGGTTAAGAACATTCAATACATCCAAAGAAACTTGGAAGAGATGTCCGTTACTAAATGCAGGTATTGTCTGAACGATTCTTAAATCCAATTCATTTCTCCATGGATAAGTAGAAGCATTTCTCGCAGCAATAGAACCGCGGTGAGATGAAAGGTATGCATTGTTATTTATAAAATTATTAAACGAAGCATAAGTGCTCGCATTAGCGGCAGAATATACGCCGTTTTTAACTGTTCCTAATTCAATTTGAGAATTGTCTGTGGGAATATAAAAAAGGTCGTTTCCGTCAAAACCATCACCATTTAGATCGCCTGTAACAGTATATGAAATTGGCAAACCGGATTGACCGTTATAATATAATGAAATGCTGGTAGGAGCATCACCAAAGAAGTCTTGAGTATAAGTAAGAGATGCAAAGACTCTATTTCTTATCTCAAAGTCGGATGTAGTAACAGAAGGATTATTTGGATCGTCAATAATAGGATTATATCTCATTTGTGATTGAGCTTGAGATGATAAAACACCGTTTTGATCAAATGATCTTCCAAAAGTATATGCTACGTTTCCGGAAAGACCGAAAGGTACACTTCTTTGAAGTTGAGCAGTAAAATTATAAGAAGAACCTTTGCTTGTATTAGTTAGATAGTACATCCCAAAGAAATTGTTATTACCCTTATTTATTCCACCATATAATGGTCTACCATCAGGCAAGGTACCGATAACAGGCTTAAGGTTAATTTCTTTGTACAACATATCATTTAGGTTTTGCGAATATAGAGCTTCAATAGTTCCGGTAATGCCATAAGGAAGTTGATGGTCAACTGCGGCATCAAAACGAAGCAATTGAGGCATCTTTAAATTCGGATCAACGAGATCAATTTCTGATTGAAATTTAGGAGCGCCGGTTCCGGGAGCGCCAACACCAGGTTGGTTATTTGGATCGGGAGAAAATGGAGTACCTGCACCGCCGTCAACTTCCGCTAACATTACTCCCGTATTTCCATAGTTGTTAGACATCCAAACATAAGGAACACGACCTGTGAAAATACCTACTCCGCCTCTTACTTGAGTTGTATGTTCGCCATTAACGTCCCAGTTAAATCCAAGTCGGGGTGACCATAAAATATTTCCGTTTGGTATATTAGCTGTACTATATCCAGGGAAGTAATAACTAACTGAATCATTATAAGAAGGTTTTGTTGGGAAGAAGGGAATATCGACTCTTATTCCTAAAGTAATCTTTACATTTGGAATAGCTGAATATTCATCCTGAGCGTAAAATCCAAGTTGATTTACATTAAATTGAGCTGCAGGAGCAGGATCACTTGTTCTTGACAAAACTCTTTGATAAAAGCTTGGTCTATCGAAATTTAGTTGTGATACATAATTAACTTTGTATTGATAATAACCCCAATAAGAACGGATGAATAAGTTTTTGAATGAGAAAAACTCATTATGCGTTCCGAAAGTTAGAAGATTATTACCTGTTATATATGTGAAGTTGTCCGTGAACTCAAATATATTTTGGTCTAAGCTATTGGCAGATGAATAACGATCAGTGCCTGCGTAAATCGTAAATCCGCCAGGTAAAACGACATTGATTTCTGGAAGACCTGAGCCTGTCGGTCCGCGTTTATCACTAATAGAAGTATACCCTAAAATCAATTCATTCGATATCTGATTTCCGAAATTACTGTTCAATTGAAGAACAGTAGAGTTTGTATTATTAGTAATGCGGTAAAGGTAGCTATCAAAACTCATTGAATAAGTAGCGCTTCTGTTACCTAAATTGTCGATGTATGAATGAACATAATTATTACGAAGAGTTAACTTATTATTCTCGTCTATGTTATAGTCAAAACGCAAGAAGAATTTTGTGCTTGGTTGATTAGCATCAAAAGTTGAATAGCTACCTGGATTATATCCTTTACCAGCAAGAAGAGTTGCCAAGGTATCGGCATTAGCCTGGTTGTTAGCATTTCCTTGAGGTCCCAAAGCAGTATTTGATAGAGGAGTTGTATGCTGCGTTAGTTCAAGATTTGTAAAGAAGAACAGTTTATCTTTCATAATTGGTCCGCCTAAACGGAATCCATATGTATATTCGCTAAAATTTGCAAGCTTAGTTTTAAGAGTATCGGGGCTTAAACCTACTAAGCTTTGATTTCTTCCATAACCATATACTGATCCCGCAAATTGGTTGGTACCGCTTCGGGTGATAGCATTTATGCCGCCGCCAGTAAATCCGCCGTATCTAACATCATAAGGGGCAACTACAACCTGAAATGATTGTATAGCGTCTAAGCTTATAGCATTAGTACCTGTTTGACCACCAGGCGTACCAGAAGAGCCTAAACCAAAAAGATCGTTGTATTGAGTACCGTCAATTTGGATATTATTATAACGATTGTTTCTTCCTGCAGCTTGCATATTTGTGCCGCTGAATAAAGGAGAAAGCTTTGCAAAACTCTGGAAAGAACGGCTTATAGTCGGAACCTCTTGAATTTGTTTTGCAGACACGTTTTGAAAAGAACCTGTCCTATCATTACTAATGATTGGGTTTTTTTGGGCAGTTACTTCGACTGCTGAAAGTTTCACTTCCGAAGTTGACATGGTGAAATCAAGAGTTAAGTTTTCACCTAATTCAAGATAGACGTTATTTCTTGTTTCTGATTTATATCCAACGTAAGAAACGGTTATTTTGTAAGGGCCGCCCACCTTCAATCCGAGGATATTAAATTTTCCGTTTAATCTTGAGGTAGTACCGTATTGTGTTCCGGTTGGTATATGTATAGCCATAATGTTGGCTGATGGTAATGGTGAGCCGCTTTGATCTACAACCGTTCCGCTAATAGCCGCTGTTGTTACTCCTTGCGCAAAATTATTCTGTGCAATTAGCAGCAAGAGTGCAGCCATAAGAAGGAAGGGAAATTTTGTAGTAAAGAACTTCATATTTTCTCCTTATATGTTTTTGAAATAAATGAACTATGATTTAATGGAAAGTAAAATCCCTTAATCTTTTTCGTAAACTTAGAGGTGTAAATTGTAAATTTCAACATTTAATTGATTTGATAACAATTTCTTAATTTGAATCAAAAATTATGATAAAATTTTTGTTTTATAATATAAAAATTAAACAATTTAGAACGAGGTTTAATACCAATGAGAGCCTTAAAAAATAAACTATTTCCCGATAGTGATATGCAAAATTATTTCTTAAGCCGCTGTGAAATTATTAAAAATAAATTATCCAGGCAACAAAATTTATATTATTATTTAAAGAAATTTACCGGGGTACTTTTAAAGGTATATTCTCTAATAAGTTATAGAAAAAAATATTGATAAATAAAGTTGTACAATTCTTGGAAAACCTGCCGGCAGGTTGGAATTTTGGAGTAATGGAATACTGGAGAATAATGGAATTGAACTGTTTTTCCCCATTATTCCATTTTCCCGGATTGCCGTTTTGTGTAAAGCGAATTAATAAATAAAATTGTAAATTTATCCTTACTTAAATGAATTATAGGTATTTCAATCAGATGGAATTTTTAAAAGAGATTAAAAGTCTAAAAGTCGTTTTCGTCTTCATATTAATTTTGATAGTCGGTATTGGAGTAGCTTCATATAGAAATATTAAAATAGTCTATCAAACTGCTGAATGGCGATCCAATTCTTACTACATTCTTACTTTTATAGAAGATTTGCATACTCAAATTATTGGAGTAGAAGAATATCAGCGGAATTATATCATTACCGGTGATTCAAATTATATAAATTCATTTTTCAAAGGTGAAAAAAATGTAACTGTCGACTTAAATAATTTAAGGATTTTATTTAAGGATAATGGGCTTCAGCTTAATAGAATAAATGAATTGGATTCTTTGATTGCTATAAAATTCCAAAGTTTTGAATCCGAAATAAATTTCCGTGCACAAGGTAAGTATCTAGAGGCTATTACTTTGTTAAAGCAATGGGTTAGTAGAAAATCATTGAATCGAATTTCGGAACTAATGTCCGTCATCCATGCGGATGAATATAATCAGCTTCAAAAGAAGGATCAACTATTAGTCAGTAATGTAAAAAATACTTTTTATACAATTATTATAGGGACACTTGTTAGCTGTATAATTTTTCTTACTGTTTTTTATTTACTTAATAGGGAAATAAATTATCGTAAAAAAGTTGAGCATGATATTAGGCTGGAAATGGAATTTTCTGAAAGATTATTAAACAGCAGCATCGACGGTATTTTTGCATTCGATAAAAATTGCAATTACACCTTATGGAATCCAGGGATGGAGTCTATGACTGGGATAAATAAATCGCAAGCAATTGGTAGACTTGCCTTTGATGTTTTACCTTTTCTTAGTGAAATCGGAGAAGACAAATATTTTTACGAAACATTAAAAGGTCATTCAAGTATTGCAAAAGACAGGTGGTTTTATGTCCCGGAAAATGATAGGGAAGGATATTTTGAAGCATACTATTCGCCAATCTTTGATCTGAAGAAAAATATTGTAGGAGGAATTGCAATAATCAGAGATAGCACTCAGAGGAAATTTGCTCTTGAGGATTTAGAAAGAGCTAAGGAGGAACTTGAGAAACGAGTAATCGAAAGAACTGCTGCATTAACAAATGTAAATGAAGATTTAAGAAATGAAATTAGTGAAAGAAAAAAGGCTCAAGAAAAAATTAATGCTACGCTACAAGAAAAATTAGTTTTGCTTCGGGAAATTCATCATCGGGTCAAAAATAATTTGCAGGTAATCTCAAGTCTTTTGAATTTGCAGTCAGGTTACATTGAAGATAAGAAATCGCTCGAAATATTTCGCGAAAGTCAAAACCGCATTCGCTCAATGGCGCTAATTCATGAAAAATTATACCAATCAAAAGATCTAAATAGGATTGAATTTTCTGAATATATCAATTCATTGACAAAAGATTTATTTAATTCTTACAACATAGATTCAAGAAAAATTTCTCTTAAGACGGATTTTAAGGGGATATTTTTAGAGATCGATACTGCAATATTGTGCGGCTTAATAATCAACGAACTCATCTCAAACTCCTTAAAACACGCCTTTCCGGAAGGCAAAAACGGAGAAGTTTTTATAAGTCTTCATTCGGAAGGGAAGAAACATACTCTGATATTTAGAGATAATGGTGTTGGGTTTCCAGAAGGAATGGATTTTCGCAAAAGCGATTCGTTAGGTTTAAAACTTGTTACTACCATAACGGAACAGCTTGGGGGAGAAATAATACTTAACACTGGGGAGCAGACTGAATTTAAGATTTTATTTTCAGTTTAATATTGACAAGAAAAGCCGACAAGGTTAAGGAAAATTTTGACAATTTATTTCCTTATTGGCCATTTAATTTTTTGTTTGCTGAAAGAGAATCTAAGGCTTTAACCAATTCGCTCCACCATCCTTTTTGGATAATGCTGTATTTAGCTTTTTCCCGGTTACCCAGAAAGCCTTCTATTTTAGTTTGAATAGATGCGGTCCCTATGTCATTTTTATCGCTTAACCACTGGATAATTGCTTCTTTAATATTTTTTGTCTGTTGATCGGTGAGTAAGATTTTTTGTTGAAGCTTTACAGCCATACCCCCGGTGGTTGAGTCAATTTTTGCAGTAGTTCCTTTATTCTGCGCTATAAGAAGTACTGAGGACATAAAAATTGTCGCTATTATAAAAACGAAAATATTTTTCATCGTCGTTTCTTTTATTCTTCAAAATTGTTATGGAAAAACTAAAGATTTAATTTCGATTATTCAATGCAGAAACATCCCCTTAGCAAGAAAAACCTCGAGGTTAAGAAGGAAAACCTTGAGGTTTTTTTAGTCACATTTTTTCTAATGTTTCTGTCAAAATCCCATCAAGGCAATTGAACTTTTAGCAAAATCTACAAGAGGGGTGAAGTAAATTCCGAAAATTAAAACTGGCGTAAGCATTATAACTAAAAAAACTATTGAAGCAATTGAAGTAGTAAAGGCAGGAGTTTCTTTTTTCGAATCCGATAAGAACATATGTTTCAATACTCTGACATAGTAATAGAGGGAAACAACTGTATTAAGCAAAGCTATAACGGCAACAACAATCATCTTCGCATCTACAAGAGCAAGAAATATGTATAATTTGCCAATAAAACCTGCTGTCGGTGGCAATCCTGTTAAAGAAACTAAAAAGATAGCAAGAGAAACGCTTAAGAAGGGAGCTTTAGAACCGAGTCCGTCATAATCGTCAATCTCTTCGCTGCCAAGCTTGTTTGAAATAAGCATTACAACCAGGAATGCACCAAGGTTCATAAATCCATAAATTACAAAGTAAATTAAGATCGCGGCAATTCCCTCATTAGAAAGAACGGCTAACCCAAGCAGTAAATATCCTGCATGAGCAATGCTTGAGTAAGCTAAAAGACGCTTCATGTTGTTTTGCCAAATAGCGGCAAAGTTACCAAGAGTCATTGTTAAGATTGAAATTATTATAATAAATGTCTTCCAATCAATAATATTTAACAGATGCCAGAATCCGTTTGGATCGATAGACTGAATAAATGTAATTTTGATAAACCTAATTAGTAGAGCAAAACCTGCTGCTTTGCTTGCAATTGATAGATATGCAGTAATAGGAATCGGTGCGCCCTCGTAGACATCAGGGGTCCAGAAATGAAATGGCGCTGCGGAAATCTTAAAACCAATCCCAACAAAAATCAAAAAGCCAGCTAGAACGAAAGTAAATCCGTGTACTTGAGAGGCTTGAACAAGAGAATTTATTTCATAAAGATTTGTACTGCCGGTTAATCCGTAAAGGATTGAAATTCCGAAAAGCATTATCCCGGAAGAGATACCACCATAAATTACGTACTTCAGTGATGCTTCGCTATTTCTTATTGCCTGCTTGGTAAACCCTGCCAAAATGTAAGAGGAAAGTGACAATAGCTCAACTGAAACATAAATCAAAATTAAATCTGCAGAAGAAACCATAAAGAACATGCCGAGAATCATTCCGGCAATTAAGACATAGTATTCACCTTGACGGTCAGCGCCTTCTTTTATTTCGTT
>JAJYCM010000132.1 GCA_021778375.1 Bacteroidota bacterium | reverse complement strand
CGCTACCAAAACCCCGGTATTGAGGGAGTACTCGAAAGGATGAAGAAGAAAGTTTATCAAAAGATAATCATCATTCCATTATTTCCGCAATATGCCTCCGCAAGCACAGGCTCCGCCGTAGAAAAGACAATGAAAATAATTAGCAAATGGTGGGTAATACCCGAAATAAGAATTATCAGCCAATTTTATGAGAATGAAGGTTTTATCAACACGATTATTGAAAGAGCAAAAAATTATAATCTTAATGAATACGATCATATACTTTTCAGTTTCCACGGACTTCCTGTTAGACAAGTAGATAAAGTTTATAATGACGGCAAGCCATGCTCAGAACACAACTGCGAAAACGAAATTACTGATGCAAATAAGTTTTGCTACAAAGCAGCATGTTATGCAACCACACGCTTGCTCGCGGCAAAGCTTCAATTACCCAAAGATACATACACAGTTTGTTTTCAGTCGCGCCTTGATAAAAAATGGCTTGAACCATTTACTGATAAAATAATTATCGAAAAAGCTGAAAAAGGAGCAAAGAAAATCCTGGTATTTAGCCCAGCCTTTGTTGCCGACTGTCTTGAGACGATTGTTGAAATCGGAATTGAATATCAAAAACTTTTTGTAGATCACGGCGGTGAAAAAATTCAGCTTATAGAAAGTCTGAATGATCACCAGTTATGGATTGAATCGCTGAAGCAAATGGTTATGGAACATTGAAGCGGATTCTGTTCTTTTGTAATTTAGAAGTATAATTACTGACTTTTTTTAACTTAAAACTCCGAGGGAAAGATGCGTAGAAAAGTAATTGCCGGAAACTGGAAGATGAATAATAATCTTACGGAATCACAAAACTTAATTTCAAAATTAATTGAAGGACTTGGTAAAGAAAAAACAAACTGCGAGGTAATTATTTGCCCGCCTTTTACATCACTAAGCCTAGCTGCTTCTTTGATAAGTGGTTCTATTATAAAATTAGGTGCTCAGAATATGTATTTTGAAGAAAATGGAGCTTACACAGGTGAAATTTCAGCTTCAATGCTTCTTAGTTCCGGATGTGAGTACGTTATTCTTGGTCATTCGGAACGCAGGCATATTTTCGGAGAAACTGATGATTTAATAAACAAAAAAATTAAAAAGGCTTTAAGCAGCGGGTTAAAACCGATCTTTTGTGTAGGCGAAACCCTTGACGAAAGAGAATCCGGAGTTACCAATGAAATTATAAAAAGGCAGGTTTATGAAGGATTAAATGGTTTATCCGAAAAAGACCTCGACACAATTATTATCGCTTATGAGCCTGTTTGGGCAATAGGTACCGGGAAAACCGCAACTCCAAATCAAGCACAGGAAGTACATAATTTTATTAGAAATTTAATTTCTGACAAATTTTCCTCTGCCGCAGCCGAAAAAATCATAATTCAATATGGCGGGAGTGTTAAACCGGATAATGCAAAAGAATTGCTTTCTCAAAAAGACATAGACGGTGCGCTTGTCGGCGGAGCTTGCCTCAAAGCCGAATCATTTATTGGCATAATTCAAGCAGCTTAAAAAGAGTATTCTCTAATTAGTCACCTTGCGCATTATGGTACTACATTTGCCCCGCCATTAAGAGGCTGTGAAAATTCAGAAGTGATGAATAAATATTCCAATTATTATTATGAAGCTGTTTCTAAAATATAGTGTTTTTGTATTGCCCCGGCATTCATGCCGGGGTAGAGTCACACAAGCAAAACATGGGCTTTAGCCCCATATTTGCAGTTTATGTGGCTAAAGCCAATATCATTTTTTGTTGATTAAATCCCCGCCATAAATGGCGGGGCAATAGGGAAAAAACATGCCTAACGTGAATTAATTATTACATTTAAGTTCTAAATTAAGAGAAAATGGCGAATTCTGCTATAACATTTACGTTGATTTCCCCTCCTTTCTTTAGTATATTTAGCCACTTTTTTTATTATTTTAGGACGAATTATACGGATGGGTCTCTCCAAATTTTTTTATCTTACTTTATTAATCTTTCTAATTTTTTTCTCCCACCAAAGCAATGGACAAATAATTTTCAAGGAATTACCCAAAAACACAATAAATCTTTCTGATTCTACGTTTTTTGGTATAACCGAAACCAGGCAAATCATTTCGCTTGACGGTGTTTGGCAAGTTTTTCCATCTAATAAAAAAGAAGACAAAGCCGTAGATATTAATGTCCCTTCCATTTTTCATGGCAATGGCGAACTTACCTTCGAAAAACGATTTTATCTCTCCGGAGATCAGGTTAACAACCACAGGCTAAGGATAAATTTTTTAGGAATAAATTACTCTGCCGATGTTTCCGTTAACGGCGTTATAATTTACCGCCATACCGGCGGAGAGTTCCCATTTACAGTTAAATTGCCGAAGGATATTCTTCACCCCGGTAAGAATAATATTTTATCGGTAAAATTATTTTATAGCCTGGATTCTAAAAACACTATCCCCGTTAAGCAAAGATTTCTTTTCCCTCACAACTTTGGCGGGATTTTTAGAGATGTGTATATTCTTGAGACTCCAAATATTTCAATTACAAATCTGGATTTATCATACAAATACAATCCTACTTCGAACATAGCTAATATCACTTTAAGATCCAGAATTGAAAATCGCGATTTTACAAAAGATACTCTATCAACATCATCTCAATATGTTTTGAAGATGAGGTTCGTTTCTCCAAACAACGGTGGCACCCAATATGCCCAGGATTATGACTTACAACTTATACCGAACAAAGACAAAGACATTAATGAAACATTTGAATTAACATCTCCTGCCCTATGGTCGCCCTCAGACCCGCAATCTTATTTGGCTTATATTGAACTTTGGAGCGGAACAAATTTGATTGATAGGGAAATTCGTTCAATTTCATTTTATTCTTTATCCTCCGGTAAAGAATCTCTTAAACTTAACGGCGATGATTTTTCCTTAAAGGGAGTAACTTACGTTCCGTCTTATTATGACTATGGAAATCTTGAAAATTATCAGCAGATGGACCAGGACATCAAGATGATAAAAGACCTTGGCTTCAATGCAGTCCGTTTTGAAAAGAGCGTTCCCCATCCTTACTATTTAGAATTATGTGAAAAGTACGGCTTACTTGCTTTTGTTGAGCTTCCAATAAATTCCATTCCCGAGAATATTGCAGATGAAAGTAATTTCATTACACGAAGTGAAAATTATTTGACCAACTTTTTAACGGCATATAAAAGATATTCTGCGATTGCCGCAATTGGATTGGGCAGTTCCTACTTACCGCAGTCCGAAATCCATAATTCATTAATAAAAAATTTATCTGAAATCGTTAAAAAGGAAACCAACTTTTTAACTTATGCATCTTACAGTGGAGCTAATATTTTGCCCGTAGATAATTTGGATTTGTACGGGATAGAATTTTATAACACGCCGGTAAATATAATTGGCGATAAACTAAAAGTTGCGCAAAGTAAATTGGGTACAGCTAAAGTTTTTATTAGCGAAGCAACTTATATGGTAAACATGGGAAATACCGATGGTTACTTAAACGATCATTCCTTTGAAGCTCAGGCAAAATATTTTGAAGACTTGTTTGATTATTCGGAAAATTATCCTCTGTCTGGTTTCTTCATCAACTCAATGTTTGATTACAGGGGCGACTATGCTTCGTTAAGCGCCGGATACAACAACGAAAATCTTTATAAACTCGGGATTTGCAGCGAAAATAGAAGTATAAACAGGTTAGGCTATAAAGTAATATACTCAAAACTTCACAATACCGATAAAGTAACTATTCCAATCGGAAATAAAAAAGATAATTCGCCGATTGTATTTATTCTATTTGGACTTGTTTTAGCAATCGCTTTAGGAGTGCTGGTAAATTCGGGAAGAAAATTTCGTGAAGATGCATCTCGTGCGCTTATGCGCCCTTATAATTTTTTCGCAGATGTAAGGGATATGAGAATTATGTCGAGTTATCATTCTAATATTCTTGCACTAATAATCGCGGCGACAACTTCATTAATTTTTAGTAATCTTTTGTTTTACTTCCGTGAAAATGTTTTTCTTGAAAAATTTCTATTATCGTTCGGAACCAACGGAATAATTAAGACAGTAAGCTACCTTGCCTGGCACCCAATTCAATCTCTCATTTGGCTCACAGTAATTTTTGTAATCTTTCTTTTGGTAGTTACGGCTATAGTAAAAGCCGCTTCCTTTTTTGTAAGGAACAAAATATTTTTATCCAGCGTTTACTTTACGGTTATTTGGTCTTTTCTACCTCTCGTTTTACTTATTCCGGTAGGAATTATTTTATTCAGATCGCTCGATGCTAATGTGGCAAACCTCTACATTTACGCAGGACTCTTAATCTTTTCGTTTTGGATTTTTTACCGTTTGATGAAGGGAATTTACGTTATCTTTGACGTTAATGCGGGCAGTGTATATTTTTATACCTTCTTGATCATAATTTTTATTGCCGGGGGATTTCTGCTTTATTATCAAATTAAAGATTCGGCATTCGATTATATCTGGTTGACTTTTAAGCAATTCAAAATTTTAGGATAAAGACAATTGTATTTATCAAAACTCGAAATATTCGGATTCAAATCATTTGCGCAAAAGACTCTCGTAAATTTTAACGAAGGCGTAACCTCTATCGTAGGACCGAACGGCTGCGGCAAAACTAACATTGTAGACGCAATTAGGTGGTGCCTAGGAGAGCAGCGAAGCGGAACATTAAGAAGCGATAAGATGGAAAATGTTATCTTCAACGGAACTTCAAATAAAAAGCCGATGGGTATGGCAGAAGTTTCTTTGACGATACATAACAATAAAGGAATACTTCCAACCGAATATTCCGAAGTTACTATTACCAGAAGAATTTTTAGATCAGGTGAGAGCGAATATCTTCTAAACAAAAACATCTGCCGATTAAAAGATATTACAAATCTTTTTATGGACACCGGCATCGGTTCAAACGCCTATTCCGTTATTGAGCTTAAAATGGTGGAAACCATTTTAAATAACAAAACTGATGAAAGGCGCGTTATGTTTGAAGAAGCCGCCGGCGTTAATAAATATAAACTTCGCCGCCGACTTGCCTTGAAAAAACTTGACGATGTAAAGTCAGACCTTACCCGTGTAAACGATATTGTTTCAGAAGTAGAAAAAAAAGTAAACTCTCTTGAGCGTCAAGCAAAAAAAGCGGACAAGTATAATAAGGTTTCGTCAACGCTTCGTGAGCTTGAACTTGAGCTTGCAGAGCGAGAATTATCTCTTTTCAATCTTCAGAAAAACGAAGCAAAGAAGGGCAAGGAAGAAAATTTTCAGAAGAAAATTAGTCTTGACTCCGAATTGGCTAAACTTGATGATGAAATAAAAATAATTAAACAGAATCTCTCCAATATAGAATTTCAGTTAAAAATAAAGCGCTCTGAATTAAACACACAAACCGAAAAGATTTTTAATGCTCAAAACAGTGTCTCGGTTTCTGAAGAAAGAAAAAATTCCTTAGAAAAAAATGCCGTACGATTCAAACAAGAGCTTGAAGAGCTAAATAAGCAGCTTTTAAACACAGAGAAGACTTTAGATGAAGGCTCGTCAGCGTTAAAAGATTTTGGTGATAAAATTGAATCAAAAGAAGCAGAGAAGGTTTCAATAAAAGAAAAGATAGATGCTCTTCGAATTGAATTCGAAGAAAAAAGAAATTTTCTGAAAGCACAGTCAGAATTTTTGCTTGATAAATTTAAAGAAATTACCGGCAAAGAAAATGAACTTTCAAACGTTGAGAAATCTTTAGAAGCAAAAAACCTTTCAATCGGCAAGTTCAACGACAAAATTCAATCTTTAACGGGCAACGTTGCAAAGACAGTCGGTTACCTGGAAGAATTAAGTCAGGAGAAAAAAGAGACTGAAGAAAAATTAGCCGAGGCCGAGGCGATCTATCTTCAAAAACAAAAAGATAAAGAAAAACTCGAAAAAGATTTGAACGAGTTGAAAGAGAAAGAGCTTGAAATAAAAAGCGTAATCAACAGTATAAAAGATAAAATTAATTTCATTCAGAACTTGATAGACACGCTTGAGGGCGTTTCCAAAGGCGCTAAGGCTTTACTTGAAAATAATGATTGGGCAAGCGGGCAGAAAGTTTTGCTAGCTCATATCGGCAACTCTCCGGAATTTTACCGGTTTGCCGTTGAAGCTTCATTGAAGAATAATTTAAATAATATTCTTGTTGAAAGCTTAGAAGATCTAAAAAACGGAATCGAATACTTAAAAAACCATGAAGTCGGTAAGGCTTCCTTTTCTCTTTCAAATATAACTGAAGAAAAAAAGAAAGGATTTTTTGATAAAGTTTCAGCAGTGCTTCTAAGGCAAAAATCAAAAAAGCTAATTAAGGAATCAGGATTTCTCGGTTGGGCAAAAGATTTTATCCAAACAGAGAACAAGTGGAAAGTTTATTTTGAAAAAATATTAAGCAAGACGGTAATTGTTGATTCGTTAGACACCGCCTTTAATTTATCAAAGAAATACAATGATTTTAATTTTGCTACTCTAAACGGCGATTACCTGGAGAAGTCAGGAATAATTGAAGCCGGTTCTGCTCCGCGCCTAGACGATTCGCTTTTTGGCAGGAAACAGTTGCTTGATAAATTAAAAGATGAATATCCGCAACGGGAAAACGACCTTGAAAATCTTCGCCGCGATATTCAAAGCCTTGAAGAAAAAATTAATGAAATTGACCTTAAGGTTCTATCGGAACGCGGCAGGCTTTTAGTAAACGATCTTGCAAATGTCGAAAAACAAATTGCTCAGTTCGAGTTTGAAAAGAAAAAAGCAAACGATGAAATTGAAAAGACGAGGCAGGAAATTCAAGATATTGTAGGTGAGTCCAATAAGCTTGATAATGAGCGTACAGAACTTTATTCGCTTCTTTCCAATCAGGTCGAGGAGAAACGAATAGCGGATGCCAATCAAAGGTTACTGGAGCAGGATTTCAAAAATTTTGAAGTTGAATTTAATTCGGTGCTAGCCGGACAAAACAAACTTAACCTTGAATTAGAAAGGATGCTCGGCGAAAAGAAAAATACTGAAAATGCAATTCGTCATGCAAATGAGTCGATTGAAAACATTAAGAAGTCTGTTTCCAAAAGAGAGATGGATATTTCATCCTCGCAGGACGAAGCGCAAACGCTAAATAACATCATTTCGGAAAAGAAAATCGAACAAGAAAATCTTGAGCTTGGCAAGCAAATATTGACTAAAGAAGAAAATAAAATTGATTCGGAATATAAAATGGTTCAATTGAAAATTTCGGAAATCGAAAACAAGCAGCGAAGCTTAAGAAAAGAGAGAGACATTGTTTCCGAAGCTGTCCATTCATCCGAAA
>JAJYCM010000131.1 GCA_021778375.1 Bacteroidota bacterium | reverse complement strand
CTTATAAGTCACATTACACAGAAACAACTATCTGGAATTATGCAAAATACCTCTCAATTCCATGATTCCATTACTTCAATATTCCAAAGATAAATTATTTAAAGGCACTTCTAAAAACTTCAATACCTGCCGGTAGAGTCTGTTGCACAACTTCCAGATGTCATTTCGAAGGAGTCTTCGACTGAGAAATCCCATTTTAGACAGTTTTGAGACCTCTCTTTACATTTGAGACTCAATAGGTGAGTTCTGCAACGCTCTCGGTAGGCAGGTTCTCTGCGAGAATGTTGCGTATTCTTTGCGCCTGCCGGCAGGTAGGTTCACTGCGTTAAATTTTTATAAAAGATAGTTTTTAGAAATACCCTTAGTACTTCTCATCAAAAGTTGATAGTTTGAGGAACTCTCTGTATCTATCCTGAACCCTTAGGTATTCAATTTCTTCCAATCCTTTTGTACTAAATTTCTCCACGCAAAAAGAAGCCATAGCGCTGCCATAAATAACGGCACGTTTCATATTTTCCGGACTTAAATCCTGAGTCTTATGCAGATATCCGATAAATCCACCGGCAAAAGTATCGCCAGCGCCAGTCGGGTCATAAATCATTTCCATCGGATAAGCCGGTGCAGAGAATATTGTTTCGTCAGTAAAAAGGAGCGCACCGTGTTCTCCCTTTTTAATTATCAAAATTTCCGGACCCATTTCGCGAATTATCTTCCAAGCTTTAATTAAGTTAGGTTCCTTTGCCAGCAAACGAGCTTCAGAATCATTTATGATTAGGACATTTACCCTTTTTAATAATTCAAGTAAAGTATCCTTCTTCCCTTCAATCCAATAATTCATAGTATCACCGACTACAAAGTGCGGTTCTTCCATTTGGTCAAGAACTCTTATTTGCAATTCAGGATCAATATTTCCAAGTAACACGAATTTTGCTTTTTTAAATTTATCCGGAATTATCGGATTAAATTTCTCAAAAACATTCAGCTCGGTTAATAATGTATCGCGGACATTCAAATCGTAATGATATTTACCCGACCATCTAAATGTTTTACCGCCTTTAACTATTTGCAAGCCTTCGAGATCGACATTATGATTCTCAAGGAGATCGATATATTTTTTAGGGAAGTCTTCTCCGACTACTCCGACAAGATAAACAGGACCGCTAAAATAGCTAGCGGCTAAAGAAATGTATGTCGCCGATCCGCCGAGCGCATTTTCTACTCTATCAAACGGTGTTGCAACTGTATCTAAACCAAGTGAACCAACGACTAATAATCCCAATTTTGACTCCTGAGGAAAATTCTAAAAAATAATATTTATAATAATAATGAAATGATAGTTCAAAGCATAGCACGCTAAAGCGCAAGGTTAAGTCCAAGTTTAAGAAAAAAGCAAAGAAAATATCATAACATAATATAAGACAAGTAAAAAACTCCAAGGTTTAAATCATAAGCAAAATTCAAAGGGTTCATTTTTTTATTAACATTAAAACCTTAAAGAGTAATAATTATATAAGTCACCTTACGCAAAAGGTTATTATTACATAGTGAGAAACCTACAAGGTTTTGCACTTCACTTCTTTATATTTGAAATTGTCTGCGTAACATGAGTTATATAATTAATTCTGAGTACCGGCAATAGGAGTATCTCTGACCTTGCTTCTTTCTATTGATTGTAAGGCTAAATAATTATCACCAAACTTTTTTAGATTGTCTAATTCCGTATCATACTGATTGTAGTGAACTTCTTCCTCAGCAACCAGACTTTCAAAAAGCTGTTTCGAAATCGAGTCTGCATTTGCTGCACATTCGTTTGCCCAAAGGTTATATTCCTTTGCGCTATCCTCTTCCATTTTTGCTGCTAATTTCAACATTTCCTCTACATTAATAAATTTTTCAACTTCAGTAGAGGCTTTCATTTCCAATTCGCCTTTGAGGAATAAAATTCTATCCGCTAATTTTTCAATGTGCATCATTTCGGCAATTGCCGTTCTCTTAAATAGATTTGCAAGCAGATCATACCCCTGATCGTCACAATGAAAATGGAAATACATATATTGATGAACCGCAGAGAGTTCATCTGCTACGGCTTTGTTAAGAAGTTTGATACTTTTAGCATGCATAATATTTTCTCCTTATAAGATGTTAAATGGCAACATTTTGTTAATTAACACTACCCTGTACAAACTTAACAAAGAAATTTTATTTATCAAATAAGGTTCTAAACGTGCAATGAAATTTTGAACATAACATTCCGTCTATCTCCCCAACTTGCGCCACCGAAGAAAGCCCCTTTCAAAAGATAACTATGGTCGAATAAATTATTTATATAAAGTGAAGGCTCAAACGTTGTTTCCCCGCTGAGGTGAATTATGTATCCGGCAGAAATATTTATTATAGTTGATGGCGCTACGTGTGCTCCTGTATTAAAATCAAATAATCCAGTACCGTATGTAATGTTGTTTGGGTTCCCGTTTGTTAACCCAGAACCGTAAATAGCCGTAAAATTTGCAAACCAGTCTTGAGGTTGATAATTCAATTCCGCGACAATTGACAAACGCTGATCATGATCAAGATCTGTAGCGGTTCCGGCATTATCGATAGGCAAGAATCCGCCTGTTATTGCACCTGATCCATATGCATGTATTAAAGAAGTATTCAAAATTCCTGAGAATGGGATAACCGGATCAGTATAAGATAACCCTAATTCAATACCAGAAGTTTTTATCACGGCAATATTAACCGAAGTCTTAATTGCGCTTGAGCCAATTGATTGATCATCTACGCCCGGAGAAGAGTATTTATAGAAAACGTCTGTCTTTGCGGAAAATCCATTATTGAAAGTATGAACATAAGTAGCTTCATAGAAATCATCCTTTTCCGGAAGAGTCGCCATACCTGAATTAGTAACGTTAGAGGCAATCGTCCTAAGACCTTCTATA
The DNA here is from genome assembly GCA_021778375.1 of Bacteroidota bacterium. GTDB lineage: Bacteria > Bacteroidota > Ignavibacteria > Ignavibacteriales > Ignavibacteriaceae > FEN-1297. Next base: position 4,465 of record JAJYCM010000131.1, on the reverse strand, counting down.
TTTGTCGGCATAAATAACCTGCCGTAATAAAGGTATCCATTGTTTTGATTATCGATAAAGAAATTAAATTTTATTCGGGGACTAATTTCCTTCTGCAGCGGCATATATGGAGCTATATGCTGGTCATATCTTAGCCCTGCATCAACTCTGAACCAATCCAAAGGCTGGTATTCTTCTTCCGCAAATATTCCGAAATCTGAACCAGAATAATTCGTAAGTACCGATGGTCCAGTTCTGTCTAAACTATCTCGCGAAGTAAAATTTTCGCTTCCTGAAGTTGAACTAAAATTTAATCCAGCTTCATACATAAAATCCTTTGATAGTCTATCTTCGTAGGTAGTTCTAAAGCCGGCAGTATTGAATTTCCTATTTTCCGCTAAAGCGTAATTTGAACTATCTCCGGCAAATTGAAAATTAACAGGACTAATTAGACTCGGTGTATAAATTAAGCCGCCTTGTCGCAATAAAATTCCGGCAAAGAATTTTTTCTCATGATCTTGCGTTGAGGATATAGTATGAAAATATGAAAGAGTTTCAAAAGCATTGCTGCTTTCCTGTTGATCAGGAGCCATTCCCTGCAAGTTTATATCAAACGGAACTTCGGTATTGGTTTTGCCGTAGTTTAAGTTCATTGTAAGATAATCATTATTTGGTAGTAAGTAATCAAACTTGCCGTAAGTAAAGATATCGGTTCCATGATCATTATATAAAACCGGCGTTGGTAGGTCAATCCGGTGATCTGTTTCCTGTCTCGAGGCAGAAATAAAATACCCGAGAGAACCGGTATGATTGCTTATCGACAAAGCCTGCCCGTTTGAATTGATAGCTCTTAAAGGCCCAACCCTTCCTCCGAGTGTATCGCCCAGGACATTACTAGAATTTCCGAATGGAACTTCATTGCCGGGGACAAATGGTTTAGCCCCGTTAAAAACTAAGTAACTTCCCAAATAACTTGAGAAATCAAGATGAAAATGCCCTGATGGAACTATTGTCTGAATATTCATTATTGCAGCTATTTGTCCGCCATACTCAGCCGGAAAGCCTCCCGTCATAAAATTTATACTCTTCACTACTTTGGGGTCAACTACTTCATTAAGTCCGCCGAATACTCCGAGAGGAATTTGTATACCATCTAAATAATATGAAAATTCTGCATGTTGTCCATTGATATGAACTTCACCGGTTGTAGATCTTACTGCTCCTAAAACATTTTCTTGAATCATATTTGTCATACGTGCCGTTGGAGCTGCATGAAATGTTTCCGAATTAAAAAACTGATCTCCTGTTTTAGTTTGTATAGTCTGAACATCAAGACTTCTTACTCCGGTTACTACAACCGGGTTTAAGATCGTTACCATGTATGAAGATTGCATTGCCACTGAATCAATCGAATGATTTTGATCGATTAAAACAGAATCAGAAAAATTATCATATTCTTTAAAATTTACAGACAAATTATACCATCCCGGAGCAACACCTCTAAATGTCATTTTGCCTGAGGCATCGGTAAAATGCCAGGCTACCAAAGCTCCATTTTTTCTTAAAGAAACTTTTGCCAAATGAAGCGGCGTAAATAACGAAGCATCATAGACCATTACGGTAAAGCTATACCTTTCTATTGCTATATCTTTTTTTTGTGTTGCATAACTGTTGCGTAAACCCACTAAAAATAAAATTACAAAAAACAATTTAAATTTTTCCGTAACAGAAAAATGCTTACTTGGAAAATCCATATGCAAACTCCTTATAGAATTATAAAAATGCGAGCATCAGGTGCGCCCACAAAATGTATTATTTTGAATTTTTTTTAGGAAAAGAGTGTTGCGAACGGAGGAGCACGGGGGTTTAGAATTGGAATGTTTGTATTAGAAACTTGGTTTTCATTATCAATATTTAACAGGGCTACATAACCTAATGCAAAAGAAATTTTCTTTATAGTCCATGCCGATTCACTATTATAGTTTAATGACACCCAACAAATTTCGCATGGAGGTGTTTCTAAAGCACCGTTATTTTTTGCAATTTCTTGATTGTTGCTATTCTGAATAAAATGGAAATGGTCCACAGTAAAACTGAGGTTCAAAACCATTGCTGTAAGAAGTACTATGAAAAGTTTTTTCTGCATTTAATTTTTATTGATACAAATTCATTTAACAAATTTAATCGGGGTCGAATTCAAAAGTTTTAACGTAGCTCACTTTAATATTTCTGATGATGCTTTAAAGAAGAAAGCTTATAAACCAAAATTGCTTAAGCCGTTGACAAGAATATTTATCGATTCTGAAACTTTTGGATGTGTTGCTTCAAAATTTCTTGCCGAAGACTTTAGTTCTTCTATCAATGACATGTGAATCTCCTCCTTATTTAACCCGGAATTTTCTAAAATGTTCCGGATATCTCCCATAAGCTTTTGCAAACTTTCACGAGATTCTTGGTCAATAGACTTTTCATTTTGAAGTAGGCTATGAATATTTTCAATCAACTGTTTTAGATTTTGTTTTTCCATTATTTTATAAACTTAGTTTTTATTAATGAATAACGTAAAAATAACTATAACCGGAAGTAAAAAAAGGTAAATACTAAGAATTCTCTGTAGTACTATTCTCATTAAATCACCTTATGAGGATTTTCCTCTAGAATAATGGAAAACAATTAGTCTATTCCAATACTCCATTTTTTCACCACTCCAATTTTCCAGCAATTGCGTAAGCTGAATTAGTAATTGTTTCTAATTTATTACTAAATCCCGGCTTTATCTGAAATATCTGTGCGATAATAAATATTATTATAATGAATTTTATTCATAGCACGATAAGATTTTTCTTTAGCTCTACTTAAATCATTAGTTGGAATAAAAGACGTAACCCCTAGAACTCTCCCGCCGTTTGTTAAAATATTCTCCCCGTCTTTCTTTGTGCCTGCATGAAACACGAAAGCTTCTTTACTTGCTTCATCTAATCCACTAATTATAAAACCGGATTTATATTCATCGGGATACCCTTCTGACGCCGCTACGACACAAACAGAAGCTCCGCCATTATATCGAACCGATTCCTTGTCAAGTTTACCTATTGCCGTTGAGTATAAAAGCCTTAAGAAATCACCTTCGAGTAAAGGCATTACGGATTGAGTTTCGGGATCGCCAAATCTACAATTAAACTCAACTACTCTTGCCTCATTGTTATTTATCATTATTCCACAGTAAAGACAACCGTTAAATTTTCTTCCTTCTGTCTTTAGCGCAAAAAGTGCGGGCTTTATAATTTTTTCTTGAACTTGTTCTAATATAAATTCATTTACTATCGGTGCCGGTGAATAAGCACCCATGCCCCCTGTATTTTTCCCTTCATCATTATTTCCTATCCTTTTATGGTCTTGTGCTGCAGGAAGGCAAATAAATTCTTCCCCGTCGGTTATTGCAAAGATTGAAGCTTCTTGACCAACCAAAAATTCTTCAATAATAATTTTATCTCCGGCATTGCCAAAAAGCTTTTTTACAAATAATTCATTCAGAGCTGAAGCTGCTTCTTGATAATTATTGCAAATTAAAACTCCTTTGCCAGCCGCCAGTCCATCAGCTTTTATTACAAGCGGATAATTTTGATTTGATATATATTTCTCCGCTTCATTCATCATTTGGGAATTAAATTCCATATAAGCTGCGGTAGGAATATTATATTTTTCCATTAAGCCTTTAGCAAAAGATTTGTATGCTTCAATTTCAGCCGCGCCTTTGTTTGGACCGAATACATTTATTCCACTTTCTCTCAGAATATCAGCTAAACCTTCAACAAGAGGCTTTTCAGGGCCTATCACCACGAGATCAATTTTTTCTTTTTTGCAGAATGAAAGTATAAAGTTACTGTCGTTCATATTGCCCGGGACATTTTCGCCTAAGCCTTCAGTGCCGGTATTGCCGGGTAAAATGAAAAGTTTCTCTAACAATTTGCTTTCTTTAATTTTATAAGCAAGGGCATGTTCCCTTCCTCCGGATCCAATTAGCAAAACTTTCACAAAACACCTTCCTTAACGGAAAATTGAAATTGTTTGGTAAGTAACTCGGTTAAGAAATCACGACGATGTTTAATTATAAATTCTTCATCAGGAACTGGCAAGGAATTTTTTACATAATCCTCATATATTTTTAATATATTGTTTTTTATTTCATTAACATCATTCGGTTTAGTAATATATGCTGCTTTATATTCCGTAGCGGCAGTTTTTAATGCCCCATCAGGAACAGATACAAGTAAAGGCTTCCTTGTTCCAAAATATTCATAAAGCTTTCCACTTGAGATTGTATCGGCATTTCTTCCATTGCCAACCATCATCCAAAGAATATCGCTCGACATTAATTTAGTCAGCGCTTCATTATGATTTAGGTAACCATATTCTTTTACAACTTCTTGCATCTCCAGTTTCTTAACTAACTTTTTATTTTCACTTCTTAAATACCCTACAAAAT
>JAJYCM010000130.1 GCA_021778375.1 Bacteroidota bacterium | reverse complement strand
AGAATATTTTGGTCGTGTCAATTCCAAAACAGAGTCCGTAAGTATTGCTAAAATGAAAAGCCCCGGTGGTTGGATAGAACCTGGACAAACTCCTGATTTCGATGAGTACACTATCGTTCTTAAAGGCATTTTGAGAGTGACATCACATAATGAAGTTATCGACGTAAAAGAAGGTGAAGCAGTTATAATCTCAAAAGGTAAATGGGTGCAATATAGCACACCGGGTGAAAGTGGTGCAGAGTATATTGCAGTCTGTCTTCCTGCTTTCTCTCCAGATATAGTTCATCGTGACGAATAAATAAGAAAGATTTTATTTGATATAAAAAACTCCCGTTGGTAAGACGGGAGTTTTTTTATGAAATATATTTTTTATGTTATTTAGATAATATCATTTTTTTTACAGACATATAATTATCTGTTTGAAGCCTATATAAGTATACTCCGGACGATAGTTTGCTTGCATCAAAAGAGTAGGAATATTGACCTGCTGCTAAATTTTTATTCACTAGTTCAGCAACTTTTTGTCCCAGCACATTAAATATGTCAAGAGTTACATGTGCAGAATAAGGTACAGAGAATCCAATTATCGTGCTTGGATTAAATGGATTTGGGTAATTGTTCTCCAAAACGAATTTTGATGGGATATTGTTTACTTGGCTTTTTACTGCAGTTATTACCTGAGCCATTGTAAAGTTCGAAACAGTCGTTGTCCCGGAATTTGGATTATAAGTAGTAGTTTGATTCTGGCTGCTGTATGTGGAAACACTTGCAATAATAGTGTAGTTCCCTTGGGCTAATCCGGAGATTGTGTATGATCCATTTGCATCAGTGACAGCCGAGCCTACAGTTTCACCAGCGGAATCTTTCAGCGTTACTAATACACCTGACAAAGGATTCCCTTTATCTGAATGAATATCTCCCATTATATCACCGTTAGCAACAGATTGAATATCTTTAATTAAAACTGCATCCAAATTATTGACTGAATCGCTGACATTTATAGGTTTTGCTTTTTCCCATTCGTCTGCATTAAGATAAAATTGTGGATCATAACCCCTAGCAAAGAACATAAGATAATATGAACCTTGAGCTAATTCCTTAATTGTGTAATTCCCGTTTGAATCAGAGATTGCTAGATGTTGTTGCCCTGTAACTGAATCAAATGCTGTTATGAAAACATTATTAATTCCCATTCCTGAAGTATCCTTTATAGTCCCGCTTACTGAAAACTTGTAGTTTGTATCTGCTTGCACAAGACTAAAGTTCAAATTAGAAAATGTAGTATCGCTAAACGCTCTTAAAATTGTTGCATTGAAAAATGCATCTTGATTATTATAAAATTGAATTTTATATCCATCTTTATGAGCAGCTATCATGAAATAATTATTTAATTGATAAAGGCTATCAAGCGTAATTGAAAAATTTCCGGAGGCATCGGTTTTTGTAGTAGCTATTAAAGTTCGTTCTCCATGATCTTCTCCGCCGGCAGCTAAAATATCGATTGTGGCAGAATCAACAGGAGTGCTTATGCCTGATTGAACATTTCCGCTAAAAGTTATTGTATGTTTACTGGCTATGTTTTGCGGAATATCAAAGCTAATGTCGTCCAGTGGTTCGCTTCCGTTGACATTAAGAACTTTTGCTTGAGAAATTGTCTGAGCATTTTCGTAAAATTCGTGGAAAAAAGTTGCGGTATCATTCATAGAAACTGTGCATGACACATAATATTGGCCGCTTGGAACTTTAGCACTATAAAAACCATTAGTATCAGTTGTCGTAAATACATTTGCTACTAAATTATTCAAACTGATAAACTCGATTATAGCTTGTGAAATAGGTTTATCAGATTCATCAAACTTAACTTTTCCTGAAACAGTTCCTCCCATAATTGAAAGCGTATCGTGCAGGTAAAGGTTAATTGATGAATTTTGGTCTTCAAGATCAAATTCACTTCTCACCAAAGTTGAATATCCTGCAGCAGTGCAAAAAATGACATAATTGCCGTGAGTTACTCCACCTATTACAAATGCGCCGGTTGAATCGGTTGTCGCACTATAAAATGTAGAATCACCAAGCATCGTAAAACTATGTAATGACACGGTTGCATTTGCTATCGGAATATGAGGTGCATCTTCATTACCTGCTACATAAACATGTCCCTTCAAGGTATCTTGCATCATCATCTGAGGATACTGCTTCACTGAGACGAGAAAAACGATAAGAGAAAAATAAAAGAATAAATGTGTAATTCTTTTCATTGCTGGACTCCTTATTTTTTTGTTAATTCTATTTCCGACCTAATTTTACAAATGATATGCCGTTCCATTAAATGAAGGTAAATTTTAAGAAAAGCTTCATTATGAGAAGAATAACAATCTTTTAGAGAGAATAAATCTTTTTTGTAAAAATCTTTGTGACAAAAAGTTTCGCAGCGAACGCATAAAATTCGCATGAAGAATGTTCCATAGTTTTTCAATTAGCAGAGGATAAGATCAAACCATTTTTATGCATTACTTCTAATCCTTAGAAAAATATTTTCATAAATGGGAAATGATTATCGAATAGATTTAAGACGCCTTTATTTTCGTCGACAAATAAATGACTTACAGCTTTATAAAAGATATCCAAATGGCACAATTTATGGTTGTTACATAAGTCAGTTTTATTATTTATTTTTGAAAAGCATTTACAAATGTTTTTCAAAATTGAAAGAATGAATTCTTTTAGTATAACGATTATTGAAGGGATTTATTTCTGCACCTTAGAAACAAAATAATTAGGAAAACAAAATGGAAATTCGCAAAGAAGATGCGCTTGATTACCATAGTAAAGGTAGACACGGAAAAATAGAAGTTATTTCTACAAAACCCTGCTTAACTTCAAGAGACCTGTCATTAGCCTATACTCCTGGAGTTGCTGTGCCATGCCTCGAAATTGAAAAAAATCCGGATGATGTCTACAAATACACGGCTAAAGGAAATTTGGTTGCTGTTATTTCAAATTGTACTGCAGTATTGGGACTTGGCGATATTGGACCGGCAGCCGGGAAACCAGTTATGGAAGGTAAGGGTGTATTGTTCAAAAGATTTGCGGATATCGATGTTTTCGATTTAGAACTTAAAAGTAAAGACCCAAAGGAAATTATTAGGGCTGTCCAACTTCTTGAACCCACTTTTGGCGGGATAAATCTTGAAGATATAAAAGCTCCCGAATGTTTCGAGATTGAAGAAACTCTTAAAGAAACCATGAACATCCCGGTATTTCACGATGACCAGCATGGTACTGCTATTATTTCTTGTGCTGCCTTAATTAATGCTGCCGAAGTTGCAGGGAAAAAATTATCGAGCTTAAAGATTATTGTAAGCGGTGCGGGAGCCGCAGCTATTTCATGCTGTAAATTATATGTAAGTGCAGGAGCCAACATAGAAAATATTGTTATGTTCGATACCAAAGGCTGCGTTACAAAATCAAGGACAGACCTTAATAAATACAAAAAGGATTTTGCATCCAAAAAAGAATATTCTTCCTTGAAGGAAGCAATGACTGGTGCAGATGTTTTCGTAGGTCTTTCTAAAGGCGGGATTGTTTCTAAAGATATGATAAAAGTTATGGCTCCTAATCCTATTGTATTTGCTATGGCTAATCCTGATCCGGAAATTACGTACGATGATGCAATAAGCGTTAGAGATGATATAATAATGGCAACAGGCAGAAGCGATTATCCTAATCAAGTAAATAACGTTTTAGGATTTCCTTTTATATTCCGTGGAGCTTTAGATGTTAGAGCCTCAGCCATAAATGAAGAAATGAAAATGGCAGCAGTTAAGGCATTAGCTGGGCTGGCGAAAAAGAAAGTCCCTGAGATGGTACTTAATGCATACGGCGGAGAAGATTTTAAGTTTGGAAAGGATTATATAATTCCAAAACCATTCGATCCTCGTGTGCTTTGGCATGTAGCTCCTGCTGTGGCAAAAGCCGCTATTGACACGGGTGTAGCAAGAATTCAGATAGAGGATTGGGATGCTTATGAGGAGCAATTAAAAGAAAGACTTGGCCTGTCAAAGGAAATTGTGCGAGTTGCAATTCATAAAGCCCAAAAAAATCCGCGTCGTGTTGTTTATCCCGAAGGTGAAGAAGAAAAAATTATTAGAGCCGCTCATGTTTCTTACACCGATAATATTGCAAAACCAATTCTTTTAGGAAATAAAACTACCATCAAAAATAATATCGATAATTTGGGTTATGACCAAAACGAATTTGAAATATTTGATCCAGAAAGTTGCGAGAGAAGTCCTAAATATGCTGCTGATTTTTATGCAAAACGCTTTCGCAAAGGCGCTACCCTGAAAGAAGCAAAAGAACTGATGAGAAATCCAGTTTATTATGGTTCGATGATGGTTGAAAAAAATGATGCTGATGCAATGATTAGCGGATTAACTGCGAATTATCCGAACACTATAAAGCCTGCACTGCAATGCATAGGTATAAAGGAAGGGTTAAAAGTTGTTTCGGGGTTATATATCGTTGTCACAAAAAAAGATGTATTCTTTTTTGCAGATACAACCGTAAACATAAATCCAACTTCAAGCGAGCTTGCTGAGATTGCAATTTCCGCTGCTGATACTGCTAAAGCCTTTGATATCGAACCAAAAGTAGCATTGCTTTCTTTTAGTAATTTTGGTTCGGCAAAATATCCTGAATCAACAAAAGTAAAAGAAGCGGTTAAAATTGTCCACAGCCTACGACCTGATTTGATGGTTGACGGCGAAATGCAGGCAGATACAGCAGTCGTTACGCAAATTCTAGAAAATGATTATCCCTTTAGCGTATTAAAAGGGAAGGCTAACGTATTAATATTCCCGGATTTGAACGCCGGAAACATTGCTTATAAACTAATGGCACGAATAGGCGAAGCTACTGTCATAGGCCCGGTATTAATGGGAATGAAAAAACCCGTGCATATTCTTCAAAGAGGAGCAACGGTAGACGATATAACTAATATGACAGCGATTGCTGTTCTTGAAGCTAATAAAATATTAAAGGTATAATTGAAGCAAAATGTTTAAAATAATTAATGCAGAATTTATTGCCCCAAGTGTAAGAAAAATTATAATTGAAGCACCCAAAATTGCAAGGAAAAGGCGAGCCGGTCAGTTTGTTATTGTTAGAGTAAATGATCATGGTGAAAGGATTCCTTTGACAATTTCTGATTCAAATATCGAAGAAGGAACTATTACACTTATCGTACAAGGGATAGGAAAAACTACACAAGAGCTAAACGAATTGAACAGCGGAGAATTTATTCTGGATGTAGTCGGTCCATTAGGAAAACCTTCTCACATTGAAAAATTCGGTACAGCAGTAAACATTGGCGGCGGAGTAGGAACAGCGATTGCTTATCCTACTGCAGTTGCTTTGAAGCAAGCCGGCAATTATACTATCTCAATCATTGGCGGACGTTCGAAAGAATATGTAATCCTTGAAGATGAAATGAACAAAACCTGTGACGAAGTATTTGTAACTACCGATGACGGTAGTTATGGGTATCCCGGATTTGTTACTTCAAAACTTCAAGAACTAATAGATGCAAAAAGGAAAATTGATTTCGTACTTGCAATCGGACCCATTCCGATGATGAAAGCTGTTGCCGAAGTAACAAGGAAATACAAGATAAAAACGGTTGTAAGTCTAAACCCAATAATGGTTGACGGAACAGGAATGTGCGGCGGGTGTAGAGCAACTGTAGACGATAAAACAGTTTTTGTTTGTGTAGACGGACCAGAATTCGACGCACATAAAGTAGATTTTGCTACTCTTGAAAGAAGAAACAAAACGTACCGCGAAGATGAGAAGGAAGCTATTCAAAAATATTCGTGTAAAAGTGAAGAAGCAATGCTTAAAGCCGTTAATGAATAAAGATGAAACCAAATACCACCGGAGATATTGATGCCTAAGTTATCGAATAAAGAGAGAATGAAAATTCAACGGCAAGCTATGCCTGAGCAGGACAGCGCTATAAGAAGAAATAATTTTTCTGAAGTTAACCTTGGATTTACAGAAGAACTTGCAAAAATGGAAGCGATGCGCTGCATTCAATGTCCTAAGCCTACATGTGTAGAAGGTTGCCCAGTCGGAGTGAAAATTAAAGACTTCATCTCTCTAGTTGCTGAAGGAGAATATTTAAAAGCTGCCGAAAAAATAAAAGAAGACAACATGCTTCCAGCGATTTGCGGAAGAGTTTGTCCGCAAGAAGAACAATGTGAGGCAAAGTGCGTAGTTGGTAAGAAGGGCGAATCTGTTGCAATCGGAAGATTGGAAAGATTTGTAGCAGATTTCGAACGTCAAAACGTTGGCATACGAGAGGCAGTGATAAAACCAAAAAGCGGGAAAAAAGTTGCTATCATCGGAAGTGGTCCTGCCGGATTAGGCTGTGCTGGAGATTTAATCCAGATGGGTCATGATGTAACTGTCTTTGAAGCTCTGCATGATTTAGGAGGGGTGTTAATTTATGGTATTCCGGAATTTCGACTTCCAAAAGATATAGTAAAAGCCGAAGTAGAATCGCTTAAGAAACTTGGAGTTGATTTTCAAACCAATGCTGTTATTGGATTTACAGATACGGTAGATGAGCTTCTTACTGATGGTTATAATGCAGTATTTATAGCTGTTGGCGCAGGTCTTCCTTATTTCTTAAATATAAAAGGAGAAAATTTTAACGGGGTTTATTCTGCCAATGAATTTTTAACCCGCGTAAATTTGATGAAGGCATATAAATTTCCGGATTATGATACACCTGTTTTTCATATTAAAGACAAAAATGTTGCCGTCTTTGGTGGAGGCAATACAGCAATGGATGCAGTTAGAACAGCAAAACGACTAGGCGCAAAAAACGCTTATATAATTTACCGCCGTTCCGATGCTGAAATGCCTGCAAGAAAAGAAGAAGTACATCACGCGAAAGATGAAGGGATTGAATTTATTTTCTTAGCTAATCCATTAGAATTTATAGGTGATTCTGAAGGATGGCTTACAAGCGTAAAACTACAAAAGATGGAGTTAGGAGAACCTGATTCCTCCGGTAGAAGAAAACCTATACCAATTCAAGGTTCAGAATACAGTTTAGATATTGATATGTCTGTTATTGCTATCGGTAACGGGTCGAATCCGATAATTCAGAAGACAACACCAGATTTACAATATACAAAATGGGGAAATATTGTCGTAGATGACAATACTATGAAAACTACTAAACAAGGTGTTTTTGCCGGCGGCGATATTGTAACAGGAGGCGCTACGGTAATCCTTGCTATGGGCGCCGGAAGAAAAGCCGCTGCTGCTATAAATGAGTTTCTTAATAGTTCCAATTGAATTCGACTACATAGCGGGATGAACTCTCATGTTTATTC